>JAEYYE010000391.1 GCA_023430945.1 Bacteroidota bacterium | reverse complement strand
CACATCGATCCGATCGGGATCTTCCACCCACACCAGCTCATGCGGCGATCCGGTATTCACATGATCCTGCCCTTCACTTTCACGTTCGATCCGATCCACTGGCGCCAGGGTGACCGCTACCTTTCCTTCACTCCATTCCGCTTCATGCTTGCCATCGAACGCAGTGAAAGCCGCTGGTGAACGATCGTCGATCAGCTCGCTCCAGAAAGCGTAGGCACAACGGCTCCCATTTCCACAAAAACTGCGGCTTGCGTCAGGATTGATGAATTCCATGTGGAATTCGATCCCCTTTTCTTTCGGCTCCTGGATCAAGATCAGTCCATCGGACCCGATCCCGAAATGCCGATCGCATATCCGTTGGATCAGTTGATTCCCGATCGGAAAGACTGACTTCCTGTCATCGATCAGGATGAAATCATTTCCGGTACCGTGCCACTTTGAAAATCCGATCTTCATGATGTGCCGTGTTCAAAGATCGCGCTTCTCCGATCTGGAACGGATCGTGATTGTCGATCAACATAATTTAACTGGCACAGGTTCAACCATTCACGCACGCGGCACGTTGTTTCGTGGAAGCGGATCGAACCAGACGAAACCTAAAGCAGGAACAAAGAACATGAAACGCGCGTTAGGACATCTTTCCATGGCCCTGGCCGGAGGTCTTATGGCCTTGGGCGCCAATGAGTTCATAGTTGAAAAACAGGCTGCGAGAACAGGTAGTGAACCGGATCGGCCCAAACCGGCGGTGCAATACGTGAACATGCCGGTTGCCACGAATGCTTCGGCGGCCGGCGTGCTCGACCTCACCATGGCGGCGGAAAGTTCCGTGAACGCAGTGGTACACGTTACCACGGAAAGCATGGTGAACGTGCGCGATCCGTTCGCTGACTTTTTCTGGGGCTACCGCGCACCCACTACGCCGCAACCCCGGCAGGGCGCGGGTTCTGGCGTGATCATCAGCGGCGATGGCTACATCGTTACCAACAATCACGTGGTGGATGGCGCCGACAAGATCCAGGTTCACTTGAACGATAGCCGGCAATTCGATGCGAAAGTGATCGGTCGGGATCCCAGTACCGATCTCGCCCTTCTCAAGATCGAAGCGCAGGATCTTTCAGTGATGCCTTTCGGGAATTCCGATGCGGTGCGTGTTGGCGAATGGGTGCTGGCCGTGGGCAATCCGATGAATCTTACAAGCACTGTCACCGCCGGGATCGTGAGCGCAAAGGCCAGGAACATCAACCTACTCCAGCATGATCCCAGCAAGGATATCTTCCCGATCGAAAGTTTCATACAGACCGATGCCGCAGTGAATCCCGGCAACAGCGGCGGCGCGTTGGTGAACGTGAACGGAGAGCTCGTGGGGATCAACACAGCGATCGCCAGCACCACCGGGTCTTACGCCGGTTATTCGTTCGCGATCCCGGTGAACATCGTTCGGAAAGTGACCAACGATCTGCTGGAATACGGCAGTGTGCAGCGCGCCTACATCGGTGTGAGCATCCGCGATATCGATCAGCAACTGGCGAAAGAGGCCAACCTCGATCGGATCCGCGGCGTTTACGTGAACGGGTTGACAGAAGGCGGAGCTGCGCAGAAAGCCGGTGTGAAGGAAGGTGATGTGATCACCAAGGTGGGCAACATCGAAGTGAACAACGTGACCCAGCTTCAGGAACAGGTCGGCAAATTCCGCCCTGGCGACAAGGTGGCAGTAACGATCTTGCGCAACGGTGAAGAGAGTGTGATGGACATGGTGCTGCGCGGGCGCGAAGGAGCGCTTACCGCTTCGGTGAAAGCACCGGCGAAGATGCTCGGAACGCTCGGCGCCGAACTTACCCGCGCAAATGCCGATGAGTTGAAGGCACTTCGGCTGCAGAATGGTGTGAAGGTGAGCAACGTGCAGGGTGGCAAATTCCGAAGCAGCGGCATCCGCGAAGGTTTCATCATCACAGCCATTGATCAACAGCCCGTTTCCACCCCGGATGAGATCGAAACACTTCTTTCCCGGAAAAAAGGCGGGGTACTGGTCGAAGGTTTCTACCCGAACGGGGTGAAAGCATACTACGGACTGGGACTCTGAAACATCCGTCATCGAAATTCGACCAAACCGACCCCATCGTTGATGAGGCACCTTGCCCCGATCGGCGATGGGGTCGTACCTTTGCCGCCAGCTTTCGCACCCGAACGGTGCTTCTGTTGGCTATAGTTCGCCTTTTTAGATCAACCTCAAAATCATAGAACACCGTGGCATCAAGGATGCGTCAACTCAAGATCACCAAGTCGATCACCAACAGGGAAAGCCAGTCGCTGGACAAATACCTGCAGGAGATCGGCAAGGAAGGCCTGATCACTGCCGACCAGGAAGTGGAACTGGCACAGCGCATCAAGGAAGGTGATGGGGTTGCACTGGAAAAATTGGTGAAGGCGAACCTCCGCTTCGTGGTTTCCGTTGCCAAACAATATCAGAACCAAGGGCTTAGCCTTCCCGACTTGATCAACGAAGGGAACCTGGGCCTGATCAAGGCGGCACAGCGTTTCGATGAAACGCGAGGTTTCAAGTTCATCAGCTACGCGGTCTGGTGGATCCGCCAGAGCATTCTTCAAGCGTTGGCCGAACAGAGCCGGATCGTGCGTCTTCCGCTGAACCAGGTCGGTTCATTGAACAAGATCAACAAGGCATTCGCGAAACTGGAACAGGAATATGAGCGTCCGCCCAGCGCTGACGAGCTCGCCACACTTCTGGACCTGCCTGCTGAAAAAGTAGCCGACACGATGAAGGTGAGCGGCCGCCACATAAGCATGGATGCGCCTTTCGTTGAAGGTGAGAGCAACAGCCTGCTGGATGTTCTGCCCAATAATGACAGCGCTCCCGCCGATCGTTTGCTGCTGAACGAATCGCTTGCAAAAGAGATCGAACGGGCACTAAGCACGCTCACCGAACGCGAACGTGATGTGGTGAAGCTGTTCTTCGGGATAGGCATCAATCATGGACTCACGCTGGAAGAGATCGGAGCGAAATTCGATCTCACACGCGAGCGTGTGCGCCAGATCAAAGAGAAAGCGATCCGCCGGTTACGCCATACCAGCCGCAGCAAGCTGCTGAAAGCGTACCTCGGTTGATCACTGGTTTGCGAAGGTTAAGTCCAACACTCAATACAACATCATGGAGGAGATCCTCGAAGTGAAGACCGGCTATGAGGCCGGGCTGAAGGAGTATGTAGACAGGGAACGGGCCGCGGTCGATCTGAACAACTCGGTGGGCCAGCTCATGTACGGCAAGGGGGTGGAACTCGTCTTCTTCCGCAACCACCTGCTCGACATCGGAACCTCGGAAGTGTTGAACCTTTTCAACTATGCCGAGCAGGTGGTGAAAAAGCCGATCGATATCTATACTTCCAGGGAGATCGCCCGCGATCTGCTCGATCTGGACCTTGCTCCATCCAAGCTGGATATCGGCCGGTTGACACATGAATACCTTACCGCGAAGCCGAAACCGGCTTCCACCAAGGAATTCCTGAAGACCACCTTGCATGGTTTCATCGGCCAGGACAAGCACAAGTTCGAGCCGCGTGATGTGGTCCTTTACGGTTTCGGCCGGATCGGGCGGATCGCTGCACGGGAATTGGTGAAGCAGGCCGGCAAAGGCCAGCAGCTCCGCCTTCGTGCGATCGTAACGCGTACCCTCAGCGATGAAGAGATCGTGAAGCGTGCGGCCCTTCTTCGAAACGACAGTGTTCACGGGGCGTTCAAGGGATCGGTGACCGAAGACCTGAAGAACAAGGCACTTTGGATCAACGGCCAGATGGTGCAGTTGATCGCTGCTTCCAATCCGGAAGATGTGGATTACACGGCCTATGGGATCAATGATGCTCTGGTGATCGACAACACAGGTGCATTCACCAAACGATCGGATCTTGAGCGGCATTTGA
Source organism: Bacteroidota bacterium (assembly GCA_023430945.1). Classification (GTDB taxonomy): domain Bacteria; phylum Bacteroidota; class Bacteroidia; order Flavobacteriales_F; family PHOS-HE28; genus PHOS-HE28. The sequence continues at coordinate 32,234 of JAEYYE010000391.1, read as the reverse complement.
AGGCGAAAGGAGCCGGTAAAGTGATCCTTACGGCGCCAGGCAAAGAGATCCCGAACGTGGTCTACGGCATCAACCACAGCGATCTCGATCTGGAAGGGGAAAAGATCTTCAGTGCAGCGAGCTGCACCACCAACGCCATCTGCCCGATCCTGAAGGTGATGGAGGATAAGGTCGGGATCGAAAAAGGACACATCGAGACCGTTCACGCCTACACGAACGACCAGAACCTCCTGGACAACTACCATAAGAAGCCGCGCCGCGGACGCAGCGCTGCGATCAACATGGTGATCACCAGCACCGGTGCCGGATCGGCCGTTACGAAAGCGATCCCGAGCCTGAAGGACAAACTCACGGCGAATGCCGTGCGTGTACCGACCCCGAACGGATCGCTGGCGATCATGAACCTTACCCTGAACAAGAAGGTGACGTTGGAGGAAGTGAACGAATTCGTACGCCACGCAGCATTGAACGGCGAACTCGTGAACCAGATCCATTACCAGATCGATCCCGAGTTGGTGAGCAGCGACATCATCGGGGATACCTGTTGCAGCGTATTCGACAGTAATGCCACGATCGTAAGCCCCGATGGAAAGAACGTTGTTCTTTACGCGTGGTACGACAATGAGTTCGGTTACACCAAGCAAGTGATCCGCCTGGCGAAGCATGTTGCGCGCGTACGCCGCTTGATCTACTATTGATCGGATCTTCGATCGAAATGAAGAAGCCCCGCCGGATCCGGCGGGGCTTCTTGTTCTGCATCCCCAAACAACACTTCAGATCCAAGGATCAATATGATGTGAACGAAAAAAGCCCGGCTGGCGCCGGGCTTTTCCGTTCGTGATCTACCGATCAGCGCATCAATTGCAATAGCTTGGTGGCCGTCCAGTTCTCTGTTACGATCGTGACCATGTACTGGCCGTTCTGCAACTGGCCCAGATCGAGCGAGGTGCGATCGAACGAACCGAGCACCGTGCGTTCTGCAGCGATCCGGCCGCTCATGTCGGTCACACGGATGTTCATCTCTCCTTCCATCACTGAACCCAGATCGATGTTCAACATGCCGGTGGATGGGTTGGGGAAGATCGAGAAACCGGTTCGCGCGACCTCATCGATCCCTACGAAGCCACAACCCACATCCCAACGCAACGGCACCGTGGCCGATCCATCGGAGCAGGAACCGCTGTCGTTGGAACGGATCCGCAGGGTAAGCGCATTATCCGTGTTGTTCGAATTCACCGTGAGGCCCGTGAGGTTGCCGCTGTTGTTGCCGGAGAATATGATGTTGCCGGGTGCATCCACAAGACCGTTGTAAAGCGTCACCATGTCATTGCTCAGCATCTGGCCTTCATAGAAGAAGATGGCCACCGGAACGTTCCCGACCGATCGGTACGTGTACCAGCGATCCTCGTTGTTCTCGTAGCACACTTCGTAATTGTCCAGGCCGCAGCTGTTGATCACGCAACTATCACGCGTAAAGACCATCGGACCGCTTTCATAAGTACAGCCTTCATTATCAAAATCCACCACTTCGAAGTTGGAAATGCTGTCCAGCCCGAAAATGGTGTTGAAGAGGAAAGTGTTCGGTGATGTTGCTGTAACCGTTTCGCCGGTGCTCATCTCCGTGATCTGCAGACCCAGCGGACCGGTCAATTCAGTTACGTTCACAGCCACTTTGTAGAGCAGATGTTCGCAATCCGCTTCCAGGGTATAGGAAACACCTGGGGCATCGCAACCTTCGCAGCTCACATTCCATTCCCATGCATCGAAATTGGTCATGCTGGTGCACTGCACCGATCCATCAGAGGTGAGCGTCATGTACAGGTTCTGGCCGGTGGAGGTCACATCCACGCCATAGTAAACGAAACCGTCACCATTCACGGCGCTGCCATCGGGGCCAAGCTCCGATGTGCCACCAATGTGCTGGAACAGGATGGGCGATTGCGCATCCGGACCATCGTAGATCGTAAGGTCATCCCATGTATCGGATTCGATCGTACCGATGTCGAACACAAGGTGTACGTTGCCATTGCCCGAAACCTCATAGGCCCAGGCCATGTTCTCGTTCGCATCGTAGCAATACGTTTCCTGGAATGGCGTGGTGCCGCAAATGATCTGAGGGCACAGCGGATTCACCATGATGTCCGAAACAGCATTGCAAAGGGCGTTCGAATCGTTCACCAATGTGATCTGTACGGGAGTGCCTGAAACGAATGGGCCTACCTGCACGGTTCCAGGTGCGGAGATCGTGGCCTCCGCGGCACCACCATCATTGGTCACGGTGATCTCGGGATCGCTTCCCATTTCAGTCACAACGACATCAACGAAATATTGGAAGTTGGCGCAATCCTGCACGATGTTGTAGCTCGCGATGGCAGGTGAGCAATCCAGGCAGGTCAAGGTCCAGTTCCATTCGGTCTGGGATTGATCATCACAGCTTGAACTGCCATCAGATGACATCGTCATGAACAATGACCCGGAAGTGGATGTAACGGCTACACCGGTAAGGTCGAACATTTCTTCCGATGTATGCTGCCAGATGATCGGTGCAGTTCCGTCGAAGCCATCATGGATCGCAAGGTTGTCGAAGAAGTTCGATTCGATGGTGCCGCTTGTGAAGGTGAGGAAAAGTGATCCGCCGATGCCTTCCAATTGGTAGAACCAGAATTGTGAATCACCGTTCCCATAACAATAGGTCTCCAATACATCGGGTGCGCCGCAGGTAACGATCGTGGGACATGCGCCACTATCCGTAAAGGTGCCCAGCGAAACATCGCACATGCCATCATTCTCATGCTGCAATGTGATCGCTACCTGATCATTGATCGTGAACGGCCCGATATCGGTCTGCCCCACCGCAGCGCCGGTTACGGTCTGCGGCGTCCCACCGTTCACGGCGTATTCAATATCGACCGTGTTACCATCGCCTGCGGACGTAACGTTCACCTGGATGGTGTACTGGTTGTTGGGGCAATCCTCCACGATCGTCACTTCCGCCTGCGGCAATGTGCAATCAAGGCATGCAACGTTCCATTCGATCGGTGCATAGATGCTGTCGCTGCAGCTGCTGAAGGCATCGGCCACAAGTGTCATGAACATCTCCGGTCCGGAGGAAACGATCGTTGTTCCAGCGAGATCCAGGTCGGCCCAGATCAACTGTTCGAAAAGGATCGGATAGGAATTGTCAGGACCGTCGTAGATGGTGATGAAGTCACCACCACCGATCATGCCGCTCACGAAGTCCAGCCGGATGCATCCCGTGCCCTGGCCCTGGAAGTACCAGGAGACGTTGTCACCACCGTTGTAGCAGTAGCTCATGTTCGTTGCCGGAGCACCACACGTAAGCTCGAACGGACAACCCGAAAAAGGCTGCAGGTCGCTGAAGACGATGTCGCAATCCGGTTGACCGCCGTACACGATGCTGATGTCCACGGTCTGGCCAAGAACTACAGGCCCGATGTCCACGGTCCCAACATTCACGGAAGAGATCGTTCCGGCGGTGCCATCGATCGTGTATTCAACGGTAAGCCCAGGAGAATCGCCCAGATCGATGAAGTCCAATTGCACCGTAAATTCGCCGGTGCTGCAATCCTCGATCCATTCGTAACCCACCATCGGCGGAATGCAGTTGAGCATCAATTGCACGGTGTTCTCCTGGCAATTGGTGGCAGTGGCGCAATTCTCATCGACCGTGTAATGGGCGAACAGATCATCGTTCGACGCTGCGGTGTAGATCAGGTAATCGTAACCCGACATCACCACCGGGCCATCGCTCGTGCCGGATCGAAGGGTGATGTATCCATTACCGTTGATCGTGAATTTGTAGGTGCTTCCACTCACGATCCCCGTATAGTGGGTGAATTCCTGCAGAAAGATGCAGGTTGATACTGGTGTTACCGCACCTGATGGATCGGGTGTGATCTCGATGCCAGGATATTGGGCGGTGTTGACGCAGCCATCCTGTGCATCAACGGCCGTGAACAGGCCGATGGCAAGGATGGTACAAAGCAGATAGCGTAAGCTCCGGAACATGCAGAAGGGGTTTGGTGTAAGTGGCAGCTAATGTAATTTGTCGCTCGCCTCGTTATCCAGCGATCACCACACGTAATCAACACGATCCGAACGATCCCACGGAAGATCGAAAAGCCCGGCCATGGCCGGGCTTTTCGATCGATGACCGGATCGATCACCTGATCAACTGGAACGATCTTGTACCGATCCCCCGATCGGAGATCACCTGCATGAAATACTGCCCGTCCTGCAACATCGATACATCGATCGTGGTGCTGGATGCTCCGATCCGCTGCAACGAAAGCACTTCCCTCCCACTAATATCAAGTATCCGTGCCGATGAGCCTTGCCGGACATCGCCGATGGTGATGTTGCCGGCCGTGGGATTCGGGTGCAGGGTGAAATCGGACAGGCCGAATTCATCCATCCCTACATAACCGCAGCCAACATCCCAACGCAGCGGTGTCGTAACGAATCCATCCTCGCAGGACCATTCATCGTTCGATCGTATGCGAAGCGTGATCGCGTTCAGCAGATTCGCGGAATTGATGGTGATACCCGTGAGGTTCCCGCCATTGTTCCCTTGGTACATCACGGCCTGGCCGGGGTTCCCATGAAGGCCGTTGTACACTACGATATCATCGCTCGGCATCATCTGGCCTTCAAGGAATTTCAATGAAATGGGAACATTGCCGTCGGCCTGGTACGTGTACCAGCGATCCTCATTGTTCCCATAACAGAGACTGTAGTTGTCCACGCCACAACTGCGGATGATGCAACTGTCGCGAGTGAATACGAGCGGACCGCTATCATAGATGCAACCGGCTGCATCCAGATCGGTGAGCAGGAAGGTCACGGCCGAATCAAGATCGAAGGATGCATTGAAGGTGTAATTACCGGGTTGCGGTGCATTCAGGATCTCGCCGCTGGTGGTCTCCACGATCTGGAAACCACTCGGCCCGGTGGGAGTGATCACTTCCACAACGGCGTTATAGCTCAGGTGTTCACAGTCCGGTTCAAGGATGTAGTTAACGCCCGGTGGCACGCACGATTCACAGGTCACCTGCCATTCCATGGGATCGAAAGTGGTGCTGCTCGAACATTGTACCGTACCGTTGGAAGTGAGCTCCATGTAGATGTTCGGGCCGGACGCCGTTACATCAACACCGTACCCATCAGGACCAAGCTGTGAGGTGGCTCCGTTCACGTGTTCGAACAACAGCGGTGACTGATCGTCCACGCCATCATAGATGCGCAGGGAATCGTTCAACGAACTTGCGATCGTGCCGATATTGAAGACCAACCTGATCTGGCCCGTACCTGCAGTAGCATATGCCCAGGCCATGTTCTCGTTGGGGCCATAACAATACGTTTCCACAAGGGGTTCACTTCCGCATACATACGTTGGGCACAGCGGATCGATGAAGATCGGCGAGGTCACATTGCATACGTTGTTCTGATCATTCACCAGGGTCACCTGTCCCTGCGTACCAGTAGGGAACGGGCCCACCATCACGTTACCGGGAGCGGATACGTTCACCTCCGGGGCGCTTGAGTTGTTGGTGATCGTAACTTCGGGATCACTTCCCAGGCTGCTCAGGTTCACATCGATGAAATATTGAGCGTTCTCACAATCCTGGATCAACTGGAATCCGGCGATCGCAGGGAAGCAATCAAGACAGGTGAGGTACCATTGCCATTCCCAATTCGGGGTGGTGGCGCAGCTGTTCTCGAAGTCGGAGCTCATGTAAACGAAGAGCGATCCGCTGTTGGAGATCACCGAGAGACCGGTAAGATCGAGCGTGCCGCCCGTATGTTCGAAAATGATGGGCGCGCTCTCATCGGCGCCGTCGCGTATGATCAGGCTGTCGCCTGTCGCGGCCTCGATCATTCCTGCGGTGAATTCAAGGTACAACGCTCCCTGGTTGCCGACCACTTCATACACCCAGAACTGTGAATCGTTGTCACTATAGCAATAGCTCTGTGTCACATCCGGTTGCCCGCATTCCACCAACGTAGGGCAATACCCCGTATCGGTGAAGATGCCCAGCGGCTGGTCACACAGCGCTTCGATCTCATGACCGAGCGTGATGTTCACCTGCTGGCCAAGCGCATAAGGCCCGAGCACCACCATGCCCACACCAACGTTCATGGTCTGCAAAGGCCCGCCATCAACGCTGTATTCAATATCAACGCTGCTTCCATCACCAGTGGTAAGGATATCGAGCTCAATGCTGAACTGATCGTTCGCGCAATCATCGATCACCGTGGCCGTATAGTTCGGGAAGGCACAATCCAGGCAGGCGATCTGCCACGAAAGTTCGGTAAGGCCGCTTGCACAACTACCAGCCGAATTGGAGCTCAAGTAGATGTACATGTAAGGCGAGCTGCTGATCAGGTTGATCCCTGAAAGATCGGCAAGTGCGCCTCCCGGATGCTGGTAGAGAAGTGGTGCGTTCGCATCCACACCATCGTAGACCATCAAGGTATCCCCCGCGCCGATCTGGCCGCTCAGGAAATTCAACACGAGCGATCCATCGCCAAGCCCTTCAAAGATCCAGTACGTCACCTGATCGTCCTGGTAACAGTAATTGAGAATGATCGGGGGTGATCCGCAGGCCAGATAGAAGGGACAATCCGCCGCCGGGTTCAAACCAGCGAACGTGAGATCGCACGCCGGATCGCCACCATGTATCACGGTTATGTTCACGATCTCGTCCACATAGAAGGGACCGATCTGCAATACACCCACCTGCACGTCGGTGAAGGTCTCGGTGAAGCCGAAAAGTTCATACTCAATGGTGAGGCCCGGCGAATCGCCCAGCGATGCAACGTCCAGATCGATGTAGAATTCACCGGTCTGGCAATCCCCGGTGAAGGAATAGGTCACTTCCGGCGGAACACATTGTGCGTTCGCCATGAACGAAGCACCGGAAAGAACGATCGCACACAGGAGAAGATGTAGTTGTCGGAACATGCAGCGTTTGTTCAAGATCGGCCGATCGGCCGCAGCTAAAGTAAGGGACCGCTGCGTGCCGGGCAATTCCGCTTCGCGTGCCAACGTATGGAACCAAATACACCGGTACACGTATGAAGGCCCATTCATGAGCCCGAACCCACTTCGTTCCCTCCCTGCCCTGCTGCTCGCCTGGTGTTTCGGGCAGCTTTCCGCCGCCGATCCGGCCGGCTGCGCAGGACTTTCCAGCGATCATTCCACCGCCATCGCCAATGCCGACCTCCATCTGGCAGGTGATCCGCTCACTTCGCTCTGCCACGCCAAGCAGGCGTTCGATCTGGCCATCGAACAGGGTGATCAGCGACAGGAATTGATCGCTCTGATGCGCATCTCAGCTGCTGAATTGAAGCTGGGCATGAACCAGGCATTCCTGAACACCACCTTGAAGGCATTGGAACTGGCCAGGGGAGCTGCCGACAGCGCTGTCAGAGCCGATCTGCTGCGCGATCTGTCGATCGCCTACCGCATCAACTTCCAGTTCGACCGGGCTGTGATCGAAGCACGGAACTCACTCCAGATCCATTATACCCTGAAGGATCCCACCGCGATCGCTGAGGCTGAAAGGCATCTCATGTTCACTCTTCTGGAGGCCGGCCGGCACACCGAAGCGCTCAGCAATAGTTCCAAGGCGATCACCGCATGCCGGGCCGGGAGCGATCCCATGTGTGAAGCGAAGGTGCACGAACTGATCGCCCGGATATTGATCGACAATGGAAAGTTCGCCGATGCGCTGCCTTTTCTCACAAAGGCCGAAAAGATCCTTCGATCCGATGGCAGCACTTCGGATCGGTTCCAGCTTTCGGTGGATCGGTGCCAGGCCATGATCGGCCTCGGCCTGTCGCATTTCGCAGAACGATCGCTCGATGAAGCTAAGCAACAGATCACGGCGCTCAACGATGCGCAGCACACCGCCACACTGCTCGACCTCGAATACAGGCTGGCCCTGCTCCAGGAGGATTGGAAGCTCGCCCTTCAACACCTGCAACACGCCAAAGCGCATGGCGATTCGCTGTATGCCGCAAGGATGAACCTGAAGATGGCCGGCCTGCAGGTGCTGCATGACGTGAAACGCAAGGAGTTTGACAATGCACAACTGCGCGAATTGACCGAACGGCAGGCGGTCACCATCCAGGATCAACTCTCCAACAACCGTTATCTGTCCATCCTGCTCGGCGGGGTGCTTGTCCTCCTGGCCGCGGTCTTCGTGATAAGCCGGTACACCAGGAAGGTGATGAAACGGCTCGCGCGTAAGAACGAAGTCATCCGCCGCCAGAACGCCGACATCCAAAGCAAGGTGCTTGAACTGAAAAGGCAGAACCTGCGGCTGGCCGAATCGTTGATGAGCGAAGAAGAAAAGGAGATGATCCTGAAGGAGATCCATCACCGGGTGAAGAACAATCTGCAAGTGGTGGACAGTCTGCTCAACATGCAGGGTGATCAGGTGAAGGACCCGGCGGCAGTGCGCGTGTTGCGCGAAGCCCAGGGCCGCATCCGATCCATGGCCATGGTGCACGAGCACATCTATCGATCCACTGGCGACAGGAACGCTTCACTGCGCACGCACGTGGAAAAACTGGCACGCAGCATCGTGGTGGCACACGGTGTTCACGATCGGATCTCGATCGGCGTGGATACCGATCTTCCACCGTTCCCTGTGGAAACCCTGCTGCCATTGAGTTTGATGCTCAACGAACTCGTCACCAACTCGATCAAGCATGCCTTCGGTGGAATGAACGCCGGGAACATCCGCATCGCGATCAAGCATGAAGGTGATCGGTATGAATTACGCTACAGCGACGATGGGAAAGGACTGGACGGCACATCCGAATTCTGCAGGGAACGATCCTTTGGCTGCGAACTGATCGATGTGCTTGCCCAACAGCTGAACGGTGAATTGAAATTGGTACGAACCAACGGCATCAGCCTCACGCTTTCGTTCATGCCGGACAAGGAATTGATGCGCAAGGCCGGTTGATCCTCTGTTCGGGAAGGGTCTATCTTCGCGCAGTGCCGGCAAACCCGCGGCACGTGAAGCATGGATTTCAGGACATTGGGATTGAGCGAGGATCTGCTGGAGGGCCTTGATCATATGAACATCAAGCTGCCCACACCGATCCAGCAACAGGCCATCCCCGTTGCGTTGGAAGGCCGTGATCTGATCGCCTGCGCACAGACCGGAACTGGAAAGACCGCCGCTTTCCTTCTCCCGCTGATCGACATCATCACCGGCTACGGACCACGCGAAAAAGGTTCGATCCGCGCGTTGATCGTGGTGCCCACGCGCGAACTCGCCCTGCAGATCGATCAACAGTTGCAGGCCATCGCGTACTTCACTCCCATTTCATCCATTCCCGTTTACGGTGGAAGTGATGGCGCTTCCTTCGATCAGCAGAAACAGGCGTTGATGGGCGGTGTTGAAGTGGTGATCGCGACACCGGGCAAGTTGATGAGCCATCTGAATCTCGGCTACGTTCCATTGAAAGGCTTGGAATTCCTGGTGCTTGATGAAGCCGATCGCATGATGGACATGGGTTTCGTGGATGACATCAAGCGGATCATCACATTTCTTCCGAAGGAAAGGCAGACGCTGCTCTTCAGCGCCACGATGCCACCGCAGATCCGTGAGCTCACCAAGCAGATCCTGTACGATCCGCACGAGATCAACATCGCATTGAGCAAACCCGCCGAAGGCGTGGAACAACAGGCTTTTGTGATCTACGACATGCAAAAGGCGCAGATCCTGGAGCACATCCTTGCGACCGATCCGGCGAAAAGCATCGTGATCTTCGCGGGAAGAAAGATCGAAGTGCGCAACCTTACGCGTCATCTTCAGAAAAAAGGGTTCGATGCGCGGGGCATGCACAGCGATCTGGAGCAGGCCGAGCGGGAGGAAGTGATGCTGAGCTTCCGCAACCGCAGATTGCGCGTACTTGTGGCCACCGATGTGGTTAGCCGCGGGATCGATATAGATGATATCGATCTGGTGATCAATTACGATGTGCCGCGCGATCCGGAGGATTACGTGCACCGTGTGGGAAGAACGGCTCGCGCCGCCAAGAAAGGCAAGGCGATCACCTTCGTGAACGAAAAGCAGATGCGTGAGTTCGGCCGCATTGAAACATTGATCGGTTATGAGGTGAGGAAGATGGAGCTTCCACCGTCGATCCCGCCCGGCCCACAATACGATCCGCGCACACGCGCCGGTGCCGGCAAAAAGAAACGCCGCCCGGGCGGGCGGCGTAACGGTAACCGTGGGCCGAAGCCTACCGGTTCGAAGGCTTGAAGTTCGCCTTGTTCTGATCGAGGATCTTCATCGCGTCCCAATCCTTCGCGGCTTTTCCAACGCGTTCGATACGCACTTCCTCCATCACATCTCCCTGAACGATCGCGTTCACCACATCCTGGCCTGAGACCACGTACCCGAACACGGCATGCTTGCCATCCAGCCAGGGGGTTTCCTTGTGCGTGATGAAGAACTGGCTACCGTTCGTGGCCGGGCCGGCATTCGCCATGCTCAAGGTTCCGGCGCGGGTATGCTTCAGATCGGGATGGATCTCATCGGTGAAGGCATATCCCGGTCCGCTGGTGCCTGTACCAGTGGGATCGCCACCCTGGATCATGAAATCGGGGATCACGCGGTGGAACTTGATCCCGTCGAAATACGGTGTTCCTTCAGGTTTCGCCGAGTTCTTCACCTTTCCTTCCGCCAGGCCCACGAAATTCGCCACGGTCATCGGCGCCTTTTCGTGTTCCAGCTTGATGGTGATCATTCCCTTGTTCGTCTTGATGTTGGCATAGATGCCATCCTCCTTGGTGCCTTTGTTCTGTTCCATTGAAATCTCCCCGGTGTTCGCAGCAACAACTTTTTCATTCCGCTCCCCATTGCCCCCGCTGCACGAAGCAAGAAGTACGCCCATCAGGGCGGAGAATGTGATCGTGATCATCGTCATCTGTCTGTTCGGTGGTCCAAAAATAGATCGTGCCCCTCAGTTCATCAGGATATCCTCCATCGCCTCGAGCTTTTCGTCAGAATAAGGCCCTTTGGTGCGATAAAGGATCTTCCCTTCGCGATCGAGCACGAAGAAATGCGGGATCTCCTCCCGGTTCATGTCCAGTTGCTGGCGCAGTGGATCGAGATCCTGTTTCGAGAACAGCACATGGTCCACGATCTCGGGCGATGCGCTCTTCTTGAATTTCTTCATGGAAGGTTCGTACGTGGCCTTGTTCAATCCAGCGAAGACCGGCACGAAATAGATGTCCGCATCGTATTCACCGGCGAAAAGCCCGTGCTTCGCAATGAAACGCAAGTACGCGGGCTCCAGCCAGTCATCCAGCATTTCCGAAGCTTTCGGACTGTAGGCGAGGCCTACGATCGTGTACTTCGCACCGTCGGATCGCGGAAGTGTTATGTTGTCGCCATTGACCGTTTCACCGGTCACCTGGGGGAATTGTTGTTGAGCCGCAACTGCGGTACCGATCGCGAGCGCGATCGAAAGGATGGTGGTTCTCATTGATCGGAATTCCTGCGGTGATAGCAACTCATGTACCGGATCGGTGATCGGCGAGTGCAATGTAATGCGATCCCTTGAGGATGATCATCTTACACCGTTCTCCGGATGCTTGCCTTTGTGCGGCCGGAACCAATCCTTCATTCGTTCTATATCCTTCTCCGGATCATCGGTCAACGGGAACGGAGCGCTCAGGAACGTGGTCTTCGCTGGATAATCGAACGATCCAAGAATGATCGGAACACCAGCTCCTTTTGCGATCCGATGAAATCCCGTTTTCCAGTTGGGTTGATAGGAACGAGTGCCTTCCGGAGTGATCGCGATCTTCGTGATCTCGCCACGATCGAACATGGCGATCACTGCATCCACGAGGTTGTTGTGTTTGCTCCGATCCACCGGATAACCGCCCATCCTCCTGAAGAACCAGCCGAAAACACCTTTAAAGAGCGACTGTTTCGCGAGGTATTTCACATCGCCCATGCCAGCAAGGCTGCGCACGCAAAGGCCCACGAAGAAATCCCAGTTGCTCGTGTGCGGCGCCACGACAACGATATAGCGATCCAGATCCTTCGGCCGTTCATCAACGATCTTCCAGCCTGCGATCGTTCTGTAGAAGAACGAATAGATCGCCCGCATCAGCCCAGCACCGGTTCCATGATGGAGTGCAGCCAGCTGATCGCTTCTTTTTCGGATCCGAAAACACCTGTGGCGAAAGGCTGCGGGAAGTTCGAATAATAAAGCTCCGCGAGTCTGCGATGATGCACGTTCGCGGAAACACACACTTCGGCCAGCGTAAGATCCTTCACCTGCTCTGCGTGATCGGTCACGAACACATCGACATCCGCATCGAGATCCTCGGGAAGTACGGTGATGGTGGCGATCCTTTTTCCTGCGGAGATCGACTTGCGCCGCTCGATCACCTCCGTAACGCCCTGCAGATCCATCGGCATGCCAGGTTTGAAGCGGATCACGAGGATCTGCCCGTCGAGCATTTCAAGTACGGCTGCGCGGGTCTCGGTGGAAAATTCGATCAGCATGGTGGTGGAGCTCGATGCGAAAATAGAAGGTTGATCCGGAAAAGGAAATGTCCGCGGAATCGTGCTGATGCGTTCTTTTGCGACCATGATCGACCCGATCATCCACATCACTCCGGCCAATTGTATAACCAGCGGCGGCCGATCGGCGTATGAAGCCCCGATGAAGGAACGGTACGCGGTGATCGATGTGGAAACGACCAGTGGCGATCCATGCGAAGGCAGGGTGATCGAAGTGGCCGTGATCGCCTTCGATGGAAGGAGCGAGCGTTTGCGTTGGGACAGTTTCGTGGATCCCCGGATCGGGGTGCCGCCGTTCATACGGAAACTCACCGGGATCGATGATCGCATGCTGATCGATGCACCGATCTTCCTTGAAGTGGCACGTTCGCTCGCCACGATCACCGAGGATCGGATCCTGGTGGCGCACAACGTGCGCTATGACCTTACCGCCATTGAACATGAATTCGCGCGGATCGGACTGGTGTTCGAACGAAGAACGTTGTGTACCGAAAAAGTTTCACGCAAACTGCTTCCGCACCTGCAGCATTACAACCTCGGAAGCCTTTGCCGGTATTTCGGGATCCCGTTCACCGCGAAGCATCGTGCATCAAGCGATGCGGAAGGAACATCAATGTTGCTTCAACGGTTGATCGATGTTTTCGGAGAAGCGAGCGTGATCGAACACATCCGGCCGATCGTGAAGGCGCAACGCGCCTAACGCAGCAGATAGTTCGTGGCCCAGAGGATCCACATCACGATCCCTGCAAGCAGGCCGATCGTACCGGCATAGCCTCCGATCCGCATTCGCTTCAGGCTTGTGGTACTGAAGCGATCGGGACGTTTCCCCGAATACCACTTTCCCCAGAGCGCGAAAGCGATCGCAAGAAAACTGAGCACTACGGCGAGTGAACACAAATGCCGCAGAAATGCCAGCGGAATGCTGAGCACCCCGAAGATCAGCGTAACGATGTTCAGTGGGATCGGGCGTTGCATGGATCAATTCCGATCGAGCAACTTCTTGTGGATCGAAAGCACTTGCGGGATCACCAACTGCCTATCGTCGTTCACGATCACATGATCGGCGATCTTCAACCTCTCTTCTTCACTCGCCTGGTTACGCATGCGTGCACGCACCGCTTCCTCTCCTACTCCATCGCGCTTCATCACACGTTGGATCCGCAGATCCTCGGGCGCCGAAACAACGATCGTGCGATCGAAATTCCTGTGACCCCCGGTTTCTGCAAGTATTGCTGATTCCATGAGAACGTACGGTGAATTCTGTTGATCGGCCCAATCTGAAAAAGCTTTTCTCACCGCCGGATGGACCAATGAATTCAGCTCCTTCAACGCCTGTGGATCATTGAAGACGATCGAACCCATTTTCTTCCGATCGAGCTTGCGATCGTTGAAGATCGAAGCACCGAACCGATCGGAAAGCGCAGCGATCAGTTCCGGATCATTCTGCATCAACTCGCGTGCGATCAGATCGGAATCAAGCACAGGGATCTCCAGAACATTGAAGATCCTCGCGACTATGCTCTTGCCGCTGCCGATCCCGCCCGTTAGGCCAACCTTGATCATGGCGCGAAGTAACGCCCGATCGATGGATCAAACAGCCTGCTTCGCCGTCGCCTCGTTCAATTGCATGGACGTATCCATGGCGACCGCGCTCTTCTCGAAACGGATCTTCACGTTGTTGTCAACCTCGAGCAGAACCGTGGTTTCGGCCACTTCGATCACGCGGCCGTGGATGCCACCGATGGTGATCACCTTGCTTCCCTTCTGCAACGATTCGCGGAACTTCTTCGCTTCCTTCGCCTTTTTCTGTTGGGGACGGATCATGAAGAAGTAGAACACGATCATGAGCAAACCCATCATCACCCAGAAACTGGTGGGATTCTCCGTGTTGCCTGCTGCTTGAAGTAGTACCAATGCGTTCATTTGTTCTTGCTATCTGTTATTCCACCGGCTGCATGTTGGCCGGCCCGATCACTTCGCCGGAAATGGTGAGCACCGTGCTCGGAGGCGTGGTATTCGCCACCACCGTGATCGTCTTATCCTGCCGGCCACTGCGGCCTTCGCTGTCAAATACCACTTCGATCGTTCCAGTTTCGCCCGGCTTGATCGGATGTTTCGGCCATTCCCTCCCCACCGTGCAACCGCACGATCCGCGCACATCGGAGAGCACGAGCGCACTGCCGCCGGTATTGGTGAATGTGAACTCACGCGTCACTTTCGTGCCCTGCACGATCTGCCCCATGTCCTGATTTGTCCCATTGAAACTGATCTGCGGCAGATCTTCTGGATCGACATCCTCATATCCGGAAACAGGTGCATTGATGTCCTCCACGGAGATCTCACCTTTCTCTGTATGATCGGTGAGCTGGCAACCGGATAGACCGATCATCAGAACGATCAGAAGTGAAGCGATATGGAGTATCCTGAAATTCATCATTTCAACTTTCAAGAAGCCCGCGACCGACCTTTCGGATCTTGCCGTTCGCTTTCATCTCGATGAAGATCTTGTCCAGCACGCCGTTGATGAAGTTCTTGCTCTTCGGTGTGCTGTACGCTTTTGCGATCTCGATGTATTCGTTCAAGGTGACTTTCACCGGGATCTGGTCGAAGACCCTTACTTCCGTGAGAGCCATCTTCATCAGGATCATATCGCTCAGCGCGATCCGATCGCTTTCCCAATTGCTCGCCTTCTCGCCGATCGCTTTTTCGTGCTCTTCATCAAATTCCACCGACTTGCGGAAAAGCGTGGTGACGAAATCGGTCTCTTCCTTCGGATCGCGTGAAAGTTCGGGCATCGGCAGATCGCCTTTGTCCGTTTCGCGCATCTGTTCGATCCCGCGTTTCACCAGCGTGGCCGCCAGGTCCAGGTCCTCGAGCCAGTAGATGCTCCGGCTTTCGAAAACATCCTGTAAAGCTTCGTGGTTCGCAATGTGATCGGTGAAAAGCTCGATCAAAAAAGCCTGATCCTTCTTGTACGTCGGCAGCGGATCGGACATGTACTTCTTGTACGAATCGGATGCTTCCACCTCCTTGAGCAATTTGGTGAAAAGCTCCTTGTGCCCCACCCAACTGATACGGCGTTTTTCCGTTTCGATCCGCAATCGTTCACTGGCAGCGATCGCGCGCAACACCGGGTTCTCCACGAACCGCATGTTCGGGTTCAGGTCCTCGGGTGTCGGCAGGCGTTTGTTCTTCCGCTCTTCGATCCGCAGCTCGGCGATGTGCCGCAATTCACCGAACGTGAGCAGAAGCTGAAGGAACAGGTCGTACGTGCGTTCGATGCTTTGGAAGAGTTCCTTCTCGAGCCGCGCGGCGCTCGCACTGTCGCTCTGCCAGTAGGCGTAAAGCGATTGAAAGACCTTGATGCGTAGATACCTGCGATTGAGCATTCTCAGAAACGGATCCCTGCTCCGCGCATGCTGTTCACCCGTTGCTCGGCGGCCTGGTTGGCGGCGAGGTAGGTGGGTATCTTCTGATCGGCGCTCGCCTCGAAGCACTTCAAGGCGGTGTTGTAGATCTCCTCCGTCTGGTTGAGCGCGGCCTGGCGGTTGTAGCCTTTGCGTTCCCACGCGCAGTTGATGATGCCGCCGGCGTTGATCAGGAAATCGGGAACATAGAGGATCCCTTTCTCCATCACGGCCAGCCCGTGGATCGATTCGTCGGCCAGCTGGTTGTTGGCCGCGCCGGCGATCACACTGCATTTCAAGCGGGCCAGTGTCTCATCGTTCACCGTGGCACCAAGCGCGCAGGGCGAATAGATGTCAACGTCAAGATCATAGATCTCATCCGATCCAACGATCGTTACAGACTACATCTGCGCTTTGATCGCAGCCAGCTTCTCTTCATGGATATCGGTGAGGAGAACGATCGCGCCATCCTTTACCAGATGTTCCACCAGATACTTCCCGACATTACCCGCGCCCTGCACCGCCACTTTGCGTCCTTTCAAGGAATCCGTACCGTATGCTCTTTTCGCTGCGGCCTTCATGCCCACATAAACGCCATACGCCGTAACCGGACTTGGATCGCCGCTGCCACCCATTTCGATCGGAAGACCAGCTACGAAGCTCGTTTCCTTGCGAATGTTCACCATCTCCGTGGTGCTCATGCCCACATCCTCAGCGGTGATGTAACGTCCGTTCAAGCTTTCCACGAACTGGCCGAACCGGCGGAACATCGCCTCGGTCTTCTGCGTGCGCGCATCACCGATGATCACGGCCTTTCCCCCGCCCAGGTCGAGACCTGCGAGCGAACTCTTGTAGGTCATGCCACGGCTAAGGCGAAGCACATCGTGCAACGCATCGGCTTCGCTCGCATATGGCCACATGCGCGTGCCGCCCAGCGCCGGACCCAGCGTGGTATTGTGGATCGCGATGATCGCGCGGAGGCCCGTGGGCCGATCGAAACAGAAGAGCACTTCCTCGTGATCGTGCTTCTCCATGCGGCCGATCACGAGATCGGCGGTCTGTGGCGTTCCAAGTGTAGTTGTGACCATTACTGGTGCGTTGGTTTCGTTCGTCGATCGCCTTCAAGATCGAGATCCGTGCAGGTCACCGGAATGATCATTCGGTCAACGCGGCACTTCCTTCTCCCTCACCGGCAAGCCTACCTTTGCAGCGCTTATCCGAAGCGTTACCGAAAGCAGGTGCGCAAAAGTAGGAAGTTCCGACCGCCCGTATGCGACCGCTGCTGAAGCTGAACCCGTATTTCGCGAAGTATCGCTGGCACATCGTGCTGGGAACGCTCTTCATCATTCTCAGCAACCTGTTCGCGGTGTATTCGCCCGAAGTGGTGCGCGAAGCGATCGACCTGATCGGAAAAGCGGTAGGGCAATTGGAGCTTCCGCCCGAACAACGAAAGCTTCCGGTGCCCGAGATCCTGCGGATCTGGATCGGTTGGACCGGGATCGATCTGGAGGGAAGGTTGAACGATCTGGATGCCGATGCTGCTGTACGATCCACCGTGGTGTGGCTGGCAGGCGTTCTTGCGCTACTCTATCTCGCGTTCGCGCTATTGAAAGGATTCTTCATGTTCCTCATGCGGCAGATGATCATCGTGGTGAGCCGCCTGATCGAATACGACCTGAAGAACAGGATCTTCGATCATTACCAGAAATTGGATCGGGCGTTCTACAAACGCAACAGCACCGGCGACCTCATGAACCGCATCAGCGAGGACGTCGGCAAAGTGCGCATGTACATCGGCCCTGCTGTTATGTACACCATCAACCTGGCCGTGCTCTTCATTCTCTGCATCGGGCGAATGATCCATGTGAACGCCGAACTCACGCTTTGGACGCTAGCGCCGCTGCCGATCATGAGCGTGGTGATCTACTACGTGAGCGACGTGATCAACAAGCGCAGCATGGATGTGCAGGAACAGCAGAGCCGGCTGAGCACGCTGGCGCAGGAAAGCTTCAGCGGCATCCGCGTGCTGAAGGCCTACGCCAAGGAACAGATGTCCGTGGACCGGTTCCGTGACACGGCTGCGGAATACCGGGTCCGTAGTTTGAAGCAGGCGAAGGTCGACGCGCTTTTCATGCCGGCGATCATGCTGCTGATCGGGCTCAGTACGGTTCTTACCATCTTCATAGGTGGAAGAATGCTGATCAACGGCGATCCATCGGTGAGCGTGGGCAACATCGCTGAATTCGTGATCTACGTGAACATGCTTACCTGGCCTTTCGCTTCAGTTGGCTGGGTCACTTCCTTGATCCAGCAGGCATCGGCCAGCATGGAGCGCATCAACGAATTCCTCGATACGGAACCGGCCATCAGCGATCCGCTGGACGAATTGCAGGAGATCGAAGGCGACATCACCTTCCGCAACGTGAGCTTCACCTATCCGCACACCGGGATCGAAGCGCTCAGGAACGTATCCTTCCACATACCTGTGGGGCGCACGCTCGCGATCGTGGGCCATACCGGCAGTGGAAAGAGCACGATCGCCGAACTGATCGGCAGGCTATACGATCCCACCAGCGGCGAAGTATTGGTGGATGGGGTGCCCATCCAACGGATCAAGCTGGAGAGATTGCGAAGCCAGCTGGGGTTCGTACCCCAGGATGTGTTCCTTTTCAGCGATAGCATTCGCAACAACATCGCCTTCCGGCTCGACCACTCGGAAGAGAACACGGTCCGCGTGGAGCGTGCCGCGAAGGCCGCGCAGGTACACGACAACATCATCGACCTTCCGAAGAACTACGACACCTTGCTCGGTGAACGTGGGATCACCCTGAGCGGTGGTCAGAAACAGCGTGTGAGCATCGCCCGGGCCATCATCGGCCGGCCGCGCATCCTGATCTTCGATGATGCGTTGAGCGCCGTGGACACCGCTACCGAGGAAGCCATTCTGCAGGAACTGCGCACGGTGATGAAAGGCCGTACCACCGTGATCATAAGCCATCGCATAAGTGCCGTGCGCGATGCGGATCACATCCTCGTGTTGGAAGAAGGCCGTGTGGTGGAGGAAGGCGACCACGGCCAACTGCTGGGCCATGGCGGGCTCTATGCGCAATTGTATAACGAACAATTGCTGGAGGAAGCGAGAAAGGAAGCCTGACAGGGATCTATTTTCCACGGGAAATTGCGTGCGATCGGTGGATACCGCCCCATTATTGCCGGTTTGAAAAACCCTTTTATATTTGGCTCGCGCCTGAATATATCCGGGCGATCAGGGTCATGGCCGAAGAAAGAGGCGATGTTTATTCCAAGAAGGTCCGTGCCGGCAAAAGGACCTATTTCTTCGATGTGCGCAGCACCCGTGGCCGTGACCTATACCTCACCATCACGGAGAGCAAGAAGCAGACACATGCCGATGGTACGGCCACCTTCGAAAAGCACAAGATCTACCTCTACAAGGAGGATTTCAGCAAATTCATCAATGGGCTGAAGGATGCTTTCGAAGAGATCGAATACCTCCGATCGAACGGCTTCGCCGATGGTTGGACGCCTGAATATGACCGGCCGGAGGAAGAAGTGATCGAACCCATCACCGCCGAGGAAGTGACACCTTTCTCCAACGTGAGCTTCGAAGATCTGGACCGGCAGGAGGTTTGAGGAGATCGTGCCGGTGGAAGTTCCTTCCCGATCGGCAGGTGGACGCCGATCAACCGAACGCAAGGCCGATCGGGTAGATCACGTATTCCAGCGAGAACAATCCCCAGAAAAAGCGATAGGATCGGAGTACCTCACGATCGTTCCATACATCGAGCCGGAGCGCGAACGCAAGGAATAGCGCAAGGATCAGTGCATGTACGATTATGAAGAAGATCGGGGAAGGAAGCATTCCGCCGAAAGCTGAAGCGATCACCAGAAGATAGGCCAGGCTCACCACGAGTACACCCAGAGCCAGCGCTTTACGCCTTCCCTTCAACACAGCAAGCGTTCCGAAGGAATGGATCGCATCGCCGCGTGTATCCGGAATATCCTTGAACCATGCGATACCGAGACTGAAGCAGGTGACGAATGCGGTAAGCGGAACGATCTGCGGGAACAGATCCAGCGATCCGCTGAGTTCTTCCACGAAATGCGCGTGAAGCCCAAGGTTCACCAACAGTCCGCGCACGATGGTGATGGCCATTGCGGCACCGAGATGATGACGTTTGAACTTCAGCGGCGGAATGGAATACGCCGTACCGATCGCCATGATCGCACCGATCACGCACATCACATACACCGATCGCCACGCGGAAATTCCCAATGCGAGCACCGCACACATAACCACGATGGCGATCGCACCACGCATGGAAAGTTCGCCCGCTGCGAGCGGCAGCCACGGTTTATTGATCCGATCCACCTCCACATCGGTGATCTGGTTGAGCCCGGTTATATAGATATTGCAAGCAAGTGCGCCGGTGATCGCGGCGATCGGAATGACCGGATCGCTCCAGCCACCGCCGATCGCCAGCACGGTGATCACATAGATCGAAGCAACGCTGATGAAGCTGCCGATGATCGTGTGCGGCCGGCTGAAACGCCAGAGGATCCCCAGGGCCTTCATGCAAAAAGCGGATCACACCTTTTGTTCGCTCCGATCGCACATTTTCGTCCGGCGCCAGCGTACACCGCATCCTTCCACCGGATATATTCGGACCTTGTGCAGTAGGAAATGATCGCCCGTGCTCCGCGGGATCCACATGAACGACCTGGACTTGTTACTGCTGCTGGGGCCGCTGGTGCTGATCCTTGCGATCGCATGTGAGGTGGCCTGGCGGAACAGGTATGTTCCGCAATGGCTGGCACGGAAGGTACTACACATCGCCGCCGTGGGATCGTGCGCATTGGTTCCGCTGTTGTTGGAAGATCTGGCACTGTTGCGCTGGATCGTGATCGGAAGCGAGTTCATCCTCATCTGGCTGGTCGTCTCGGGCCGGCTCTTCGATCAGGATGGTTCGAAAAGCTGGGGCATCCTGTTGTTCCCGGTTCCTTACCTCTTCCTGCTTTACGTTGAATCCGATCGCTGGTTGATCGCGCTGCCCATGGCGATCCTTGCGTTCGCCGATTCATTCGCAGCGCTCGCAGGTCTCTTCTTCTCGCACCGGTTCTTCCGCTTCACCGCCGACCCGAAAAGCATGACCGCCAGCGTCGCGTTCGTTCTTGTCTCGATCCTCGTAATGGTCTTCTTTCCGGAGATCCGGTCCTTCCTGGCCGTGGTGCCGCTGTGGGCTTCGATCGCCATGGTGGGCGTGATCGCGTTACTTCTCACCGGCATCGAAGCACTGGCATCGCGCGGAACGGACAACCTCTTCATTCCGCTTGCGGCGTGGCTGCTGGTGAAGGAGATCACCACGGCTTCGATCCACACTTCATTCATTACGTCACTTGTGATCACGTGTGCGCTCGCGATCATCTTCACATGGGCATGCATACGTATGCGTTTGCTCACACTTGGCGGAGCGATCGCTGCTTCACTGATCGGTGTGTGGGTGATGTATTTCGCTGGCGCGTTCTGGCTGATCCCGCTCTTCGTTTTCCTGGCGGGCAGCACGTTGTTCGGCAGGCTGAACAGAACGGCGGCGACCACCGATCGCAAGCACGGAAAACCTCGCGATGCGATCCAGGTGATCTGCAATGGCGGGGTTTTCGCAGCGGCCGCATCCATTCCCGATCCGCAACTGGCGCAGATGGCCATGGGCGCGAGCATCGCCGTGAGCGCAGCGGATACGTGGGCTTCGGAGATCGGCATGGCCTTCCGCGGAAGAACGATCGATATCACCACCGGCCGCAATGTTCCTTCGGGACTTTCCGGCGGGATCAGCCTTGCCGGATCGGCCGGTGCCCTGTTCGCTTCACTCCTTTTCGCCGTGCTGGCAGTCGTTCTCATGGATCGCAGTGGCCTGCAAATGCTTCCCTTCATGATCGCCGGGATGGGTGGCATGCTGGTGGATAGTTTGTTCGGATCGAAACTGCAGCCGCACTTCCGCTGTGCCGATGGATCGCTTTCCGATGAACGCCGCAGCGGATCGAAAAGGATCTCCGGCTTCAATTGGATGAGCAACGATGCGGTGAACATCATCAGCAACATCATCGTTACCGCAGCTGTTGTGCTGTTGTTCGATCGGGCCCTTCACTGAACGCCGCTTCGATCGAAGACGTGGAAGAAAAACCTTTTCCACGATCCAGCTTCAGGCCAATTGTTCATCATCGCACTGTTCAAAACTCGATCGGTTATCAACACGAGCGTATCGGTGATCTGGCTGTTCTTTGTATCGATCGCTAACCGTTGCATCAACGCTTAATGCGATCCATCACACCCCAACGCACACCAACCCACCACAAGGAAAAATGGGAAAGATCATATCCGTAGTGAACCAGAAAGGCGGTGTGGGCAAGACCACAACTGCGATCAACCTTGCCGCGAGCCTTGGTGTGCTCGAGCGCCGCACGCTGCTGGTGGATGCCGATCCACAGGCCAACGCCACGAGCGGCGTGGGCTTCGATCCGCGCAACGTGAACGCCAGCATCTACGAATGCATCATCAACGGAACGCCCGCCACCGAAGTGGTGTTGAACACCGATAATCCGAACCTCGATCTGCTGCCCGGCCACATCGATCTTGTCGGCGCGGAGATCGAGATGATCGACATGCGTGATCGCGAGCAACAGATGAAGAAAGTGCTCGCGCCATTGCGCAATCTGTACGATTACATCATCATCGATTGTTCACCTTCGCTGGGGCTTGTAACGGTGAATAGTTTGACCGCGAGCGACAGTGTGATCATTCCGGTGCAATGCGAATATTTCGCGTTGGAAGGTCTTGGCAAATTGCTCAACACGATCAAGATCGTGCAGCAACGTTTGAATCCGGAGCTTTCGATCGAAGGCATGCTGCTCACCATGTACGATAGCCGTTTGCGGTTGGCGAACCAGGTCGTTGAAGAAGTGAAGACGCATTTCCAGCAACTGGTATTCGATACGGTGATCCACCGCAACGTGGCACTTGGCGAAGCACCGAGCCATGGGCAGACCATCATCATGCACGACGCGAGCAGCAAAGGCGCGGTGAACTACCTGAACCTGGCGCGTGAGATCCTGCAGAAGAACGCACCGGCACCGAAAGTTGAACGAAGCGAGGCGATCGAAGCAACGATATGAAGAAGAAAGGTCTGGGCCGCGGCTTGAGCGCCCTGCTTGATGATCCGGCGACGGACATCACCACCACAACAGTAGGTTCAGATAGTGAAGGACCGGCGCCTTCACGCGCCGCCAGTGCGATCGGTACCATTCCCGTTTCGCAGATCGAACCGAATCCATTCCAGCCGCGCACGCACTTCAGCGATGAAGCGCTTGCTGAATTGGCGCAAAGCATCGGCGAACTCGGCATCATCCAGCCGGTGACCGTGCGCCGCATGGGTTACGATCGCTACCAGCTGATCAGCGGCGAACGCCGCTTCCGCGCTTCGCAACTGGCCGGCCTGGAGGAGATCCCGGCGTACATCCGCATCGCCAACGATGAGGCGATGCTTGAGATGGCGCTTGTGGAGAACATCCAACGTGAAGAACTCGACGCGATTGAAGTGGCGATCAGTTTCCAGCGCCTGATCGATGAGGTGAAGCTCACACAGGAACAACTGAGCGAAAAGGTCGGGAAGGATCGCACCACGGTCACGAATTATCTGCGTTTGCTGAAACTTCCGCCGGAGATCCAGCTCGGGTTGCGTCAGCGCACGATCGGAATGGGCCATGCACGTGCGTTGATCTCGATCAACGATCCAATCCGACAGATCGAACTGTACCACCGCATCGTTGAAACGCAGCTCAGCGTTCGCCAGGTGGAGGAACTTGCGCGCACCGTGCCAGCGACCAAGCGCGCTCCGGCCTTTGCACCAAGGGCCAACAAGGAATTGGGCCGAAAGCTCGCCGATCGGTTCGGCAGCCGCGTGGTCGTGAAGCAGGATCCGCAAGGCAAAGGCAAGATCGAGATCGCTTTCCGCAGTGAAGATGATCTGAAGCGGATCATGGCGTTGCTGGGGTGATCGGTTGGTCGGCGGTTTGAAGGAACGATCCGAAGATCAACGGAATTTTAGGGGCGTGCCCCGCCAACCCTTCAGCATACATGCGGGCGATGCCCGCCGAAGCTGCAGTGAAGGCGGGTCGGGCTATCCGGTACAAGTCCTCCTCCCTACGGTCGTGCGGGCTTTCCCCTTCTATCCCTCACGCAACATCCCGTTCCGCATCCGATCTTTGCGGAAATGCTTCTCCGCCAGAGCGCATGGTTCTTCTTCTGTTCATTGGCGTCGATCGCTTTTGGGCAAGCCACTGATACCGTTGGCGTAAGCAGCGATACCACACAGATCCGCACGGCTGAGCCTTTTGCGATCGACAGTGTAGTGATCGAAGCAGATACGTTGACCTGGCGCGAAAGGCATTCACCGCGAAAGGCTACGATCCTTAGCGCCGTGGTGCCTGGTGCCGGGCAGATCTACAACCGCAAATATTGGAAAGCACCGATCGTATGGGCCGGGATCGGGATCAGTTATTCTTTCATTCGCGATAACACCAAGGAATACAAGCGCTACCGAACGGCGTATCTCGCGCTCGTTGATGAAGATCCGGCAACGGTGGATGAATTCAACGGACAATATGATCCCACCGAAGTGCGGCGGGTGATGGAAGTGTACCAGCGCTGGCGCGACATCAGTTACATCGCCCTGGCCGGGGTTTATGTGTTGAACATCATCGATGCTTCGGTGGATGCGCATTTCGTGCGCTTCGATGTGAGCCCGGATCTCTCCTTGAACATCGGGCCTTCGCTGCATGCGGCGGCTTTGGGTGCGGCAGGCGTGAACCTACAGCTCTCGCTTCGTTAGCCAGGAGGCCTGCGCGGATGTGCGCAAGGGATAGGAATGGAAACCCCGGAAGCGAAGGCCTCACCCCCAGCCCCTCTCCGAAGGAGAGGGGAGCGAAGCGGACTTTTTGCATTGCCTGAGCTGAGGAGTTGGAATGGATAGCCCGACCGCCTTCTTAGGCGGATGCGCCCAAAAACCCGCTCGTAACTTTGCCATCCCGATGCAAGCTCCCCTCCTACGCGTTCGCGATCTGCATTTCAGCCACGGCAGCAAGCCCGTGCTGCGCGATTTAGACCTGGAGTTGAGCGAAGGCGAAGTGGTATTCGTGGTGGGGTCCAGCGGGTGTGGCAAGACAACGCTGCTGCGGCTGATCGCCGGCCTGGAAGTGCCTGCGAAAGGTTCGATCGAGCTGAACGGCGCGCCGATCACCGGCAAAGGAACGATGGTGCCGCCGGAGAAACGGCCGATCGGGATGGTGTTCCAAGGGCTTGCGCTTTTTCCGCACCTCACGGTGGCGGCGAACATCGGTTTCGGGTTGAATAAAGTAAGCAAACAGGAACGGCAGCGGCGGGTGCAGGAAGAATTAAGGGCCGTTGGACTGGAAGGTTTGGATCAACGTTATCCGCACCAACTTTCCGGCGGGCAGCAGCAACGTGTGGCGCTCGCGCGATCGCTGGTGTTGCGGCCAAAAGTGATCTTGATGGATGAACCTTTCAGCGATCTGGACAGCCGCACGCGTGCACAGGTGCGAAACGAAGTAGCGAGGATATTGCAGGAACATGGAACGGCCGCGATCATCGTGAGCCACGATCGGGAGGACGCCTGCCACCTTGGTGACCGGATCGCGGTGATGGAGGAAGGACGCGTAGTGCGCATGGAAAGTGCCGCGGTGATGCGGCTGGAATGGACTGAACCGCCGTTCGTGGGATGAGCTCCGATCGCTTGCAGCAGTTGCGCGGAATGCTGGCCGAAGAACCCGGCGACCATTTCCTTCGCTATGCGATCGCGTTGGAATTGAAACGTGCCGGTGATATGGAACAGGCGATCGCAGACCTTGAGGCGCTGCTCCGCGATGAACCGAAGCACATTCCCAGCTATTATCAGCTTGCGTTGATGCTTGCGGATCTGGGCCGATCGAAGGAAGCGGTGCATACTTGCGAGATCGGGATGTTGCAATGCACCGTGACCGGCGATCGGAAAGCACGAGCGGAGCTGCAGGAATTGATGCACAGCCTGATGCCGGACGAGCCATGAGCCTGCGCGGTTTTCGCTGGCTTCTGATCCTTCTTTCATTGCCGCTGATCGTGCTTGCGATCGCGATCCTGCTCCATCCCTGGCTTTCGATCACACACACGAGCGGCGCGGATGTGGCCGTAGTGGAAGGTTGGATCCCGGCTGATGTGATGCCGCAAGTGAAGGAAGAGATCGATCGGCGCGGGTACACACGGATCTACACAACTGGAACCATAAGGCCGTTCGCGTATTGGTTGAAGAAAGGTGAAAAGATCGCGGTGGAATTGCCTGATCCGATCAGTGGAGGCATTGAAGTGAAAGCAGCCGGCCTCCCCGATGCGTGGATACGGGTGATCGCAGGTAGTGATACGATGCGCATGGAAGGTTTCGCCGATGAACTAAGATCGTTCTGGATGGATCTTACCGATCCAGTGCGCAACGTCACGATCGAAGTTGAGCATAACGGATCGGCCGGCGATGCCGATGTGATCTTCCTGCAGCAACTGCAGATCCGCGGTATTCCTGCGCATGAACTTGCTGCAAACGTTGCGATAGAACGGATGGATGGTACGATCCATGAAGGCTGGCCTACCCATGCACATTATGCGAAAAAACTTTTGACCGATCTGGGGACCGATGGAAGGAAGGTCACAGTGGTCCCCGTTATGGACACGAAGGCAGGCCGCACGAAAAGCAACGCGAAAGCGTTCGCGAACATGATCGATACAGAAGCGATCGGTTCTGTTGATGTGATCTCGATCGGTGTGCATGCGCGCAGATCGCGGAACGAATTCCAGAAAGCCTGCGGCGAACGGATCGAAGTGGGCGTGATCGCGATCGAGGATCCTGAAGCTCCAGCGGGAAGTTGGTGGGGCACGAAGAAAGGCTGGATGAAATTGTTGAAGGAGATCGCTGGCCTTTCCTGGTGATCGGATCGCGGACCGGCATCAATTTACCTTCGATCCATGGCCGATCTTGAGCGCACTCCCAGCAGCATCACCCGCATCCGATTCCCGGATTGCGATCCGTTCAACCACTTGAATAACGGACGATATACCGATTACTTCCTCAACGCACGGGAAGATCATCTGTTGGAGCATTATGGCATGGATATGTACACCATCGCCCGCACCACCGGCCGTACCTGGGTGGTGAGCGAAAGCCATATCGCCTACCTGCGCCCGGCCAACCTCACCGAAGAAGTCTTGATCACGTCACAATTGATCGGCTACAGCGGCAAACACGTGCAGGTGGAGATGCAGATGTGGGACAAGGAACGCAAGGTGCTGAAGTCTCTGTGCTGGATGAGCTTCGTGCACTTCGATCTGAAGGTGAACAAGGTGGCGGAGCACTCCGCCGAGTACATGCAGCTGTTCGAAAAGGTGGTGCTTCCGGTGGATCAGAAGGAGTTCGGAGAGCGGGTCAAGGGGATGCGGTAAGCTCGGCCGATCAGCCCTAAAGGACTCCACTGAGTAAAATTACTCATTGCATTGAGTAATTTTACTCATCAGATCACGCAAGTATCTTCACGGCCGGCCTGGCAAGGAACTCCTCTATGCGTATCCCATCCTCGCCGATGACCAGCATGCGGTGGGGTTTGAACGCGGCCTGGAACGCGTTCATGCCGGTGTAGGATCCGCGAGGTTTCCCGCTCTTCACCTCCAAGGCGGTGATCTTGTCCCCGCGCTTCACCACGAAGTCGACCTCATGATCACCATCCCGCCAGTAATAAACCTCATAGCCATCATCGCGTGCTCCGTGCAACAGGTGCGCACCCGCCGCACTTTCCGTGATGCGCCCCCAAAGGGTGCCGTCCTTCCGGGCCTGTGCAGGCGTAATGCCCATGGGAGCGGTGAGCAAGGCGGTGTCGTGCACCATCCATTTAGGGCTGCTGGCCCGCTGGCGTACACGCTGCCCGGCGTATTTGTATAGGGGTGTCAATAGTCCAACGGAGCTCAACAACTCTCCGTACCAGCTCAGGGTCACAGTGTTGCCGGCATCCTGCAGCTGTCCGAGCATCTTGGTGTAGCTCAGTTCCTGGCCGCTGTAGCTGCACCCCAACTCGAACACACGACGGAGCAAGGCTGGTTTGTCCACGCGTGTCATCTGCAACACGTCCCGCGCGATGCTGGTCTCGATCAGTGCATCGCGCACGTACGCCCGCCAGCGTGCGGGTTCGCGTACGAGCCGTGCAGCACCGGGGTAGCCACCCAGGAACAGGTACTTATTGATGTCCCAACCGAAAGCCTCCTTCATCTCCGTATACGACCATTGCTGCAAGCGCACAAGCTCGAAACGCCCGGCCAGGCTTTCGGTGAGCCCCTGCTGCATCAACAAGGGCGAGGAACCCAGTAGCACGACCTTCAGGCGAAGCTTGTCATGGCCGTCCTGGTCCCATTTCGCCTTCACGATGTCGCTCCATTGCGGCACCTTCTGGATCTCATCGATCACGAGCACCGCGCCCCGGCGCTTGTCCTCCTGGGCCAACAGGCGCGCCCGGTCCCATTGCGCGGCCACCCATGCTGCGTTCTGCGCAGCGGGATCATCGGCGCTCACGCTGTGGGTGGGCAGGGCCAGGTCCTTGAGTACCTGGGCCACCAGGGTGCTCTTGCCCACCTGCCGCGGACCGGCCACCACCTGGATGAAACCACGCGGCCCGGACAGGCGTTTCCGAAGGATCGAGTACTGGGGGCGTTGGTAGGCCATGGAACAAATTTACTCAATGTAGTGAGTAAAATTACTCATTGTAGTGAGTAATTTTACGCGAATGATGGAGTTACGATCCAATGGAAGCCACTCCTATGCTCATTTGATTAACTTCGCCTTGATCAGCCGTACCAGATGGACTACCGCAAGATCATCACAATAGAACCCGGAAAACGTAGCGGCAAACCATGTATCCGTGGTATGCGCATCACTGTGGGCGATGTTCTTGGTTATCTCGCCGCAGGCATGACACATGAGGAGATCCTGGAGGATTTCGATGAGTTGACGGAAGAGGATATCCGGGCTTGCCTGGCCTACGCAGCCGATCGGGAACGTTTCACGGCAATTGCGCCGTCGGCTGCGTGAAACTCTTGATCGATGAGAATCTTTCAGACAGGTTGGTCAGCCGGCTGAAAGATCTGTTCCCCGATTCGAAGCACGTGAAACATGTGGGTCTCGCTGCCCGAGTTGATTCGGATCTATGGGATCTAGCGCGAAAGGACGGTTATATCATCCTTACTCAGGATGATGATTTTGTAGAACTGAGCATGCTCCGTGGAGCCCCTCCAAAAGTCGTACATCTGGCTATGGGTAATCACACGACCCATGAATGGCTTGAGATCATAAGAGCCAATTTGTCGGCAATTGAGCAATTCGTGGCCGATGAGGATACCGGACTACTGGTGATCCGGTGATCATCGTTCAGCTAACCTGATCACGGTGCCATGCGTAAGCGCGTGAAGGATAGAAGTGGAAAGCCCGGACGACCGGAGGGAGGAGGACTTGGAACGGATAGCCTGACCCGAAGGCTCTGCGAAGGGGCACGCCCACACTTCGACAGGCTCAGTGTGACAGATCAGCCAATTTCTCGATCGATCGATGAGCCGATCAACATTTGCGCGATCCCGGTCCGCAGTACTGCGGACCAAGCTCGGAATGACAGCTCTCACTCCTCCAAATAACCCAACAACTTCAGCATCCTTTCCGCGCTTTGTTGGGGCGCGAACACCCGATCCACCAGCGAACCATCTTCCGCGCGGTCGATCAGCACGTGCTTGGGTTTTGGGATCAGGCAATGTTGTATGCCGCCGAAGCCGCCCAGCGTATCCTGGTAGGCGCCGGTGTTGAAGTAGCCGATGTACTGTTTGCGATCCTCGCGGAAGCGCGGCATGTAGATCGCGTTGATGTGCTGCTCGGAGTTGTAGTAGTCGTCGCTGTCACACGTCATGCCGCCCAGGAACACGCGCTCGTACTCATCCTCCCAGTTGTTGATCGGCAGCATGATGAAGCGTTTGCTGATGGCCCACGTATCGGGCAGGGTGGTCATGAACGAGCCGTCGATCATGTTCCAGCGCTCTTTCTCGTTCTGCTTCTTCTGGTACATGATGCTGAAGAACGTGGCTCCGCTGTCGCTCACTGTGAAGCTGCCGAACTCGCTCCAGATGTGCGGCTCGGGCACGCGGTTCTCCTCACAGATGTCCTTGATCCGGCCCACGATCTCGCCGATCATGTAGTCCACATCGAAGCTGAAATTCAAACTGTTCTTGATCGGCAGGCCGCCACCGATGTCCAAAGTGTCCAGCGTTGGGCACAGCTTTTTCAGATCGCAATACACGTTCACGCACTTGCTCAGCTCGTTCCAGTAGTATGCCGTGTCGGTGATCCCCGTGTTGATGAAGAAGTGCATGAGCTTCAGGCGGAATTTCTTCTGCTTGCTCACGTTGCGCATGTAGAACGGGATGATGTCCTTGTAACCGATCCCCAGGCGGCTGGTGTAGAATTCGAACTTCGGTGCTTCTTCCGCGGCGATGCGTATCCCGATGTCGCACGTGCCTTCGATCACTTCATCCAACTGGTAGATCTCGGCCATGTTGTCGATGATCGGGATCACTTGGAAACCGCGGTTCAACAGCGATCCGATCTTCTGGATGTAGCGCTCGTCCTTGAAACCGTTGCACAGGATCTGGCTTTCCTTCGTGATGCGGCCCTGACCTATCAGCACTTCGATCATGTCCAGATCGTACGCGCTGCTGGTCTCAAGGTCCACGCCCTTGAGCAACACCTTGTCTATCACGTAGCTGAAGTGGTTGCTCTTTGTGCAATAGAAATACTTGTAATCGCCACTGTACTGGTGCGTCTCGAATGCTTTCCTGAAACTCTCACGCGCGATCTCGATCTTCTCGCCGATCTTTGGCAGGTAGGTGATCCGCAGCGGCGTGCCATGTTTCTGGAGGATCTCCATCAGCGGCAGATCGTTCCATTCGAGATTATCCTCGTTCAGCTTGAATTCGTCCTTCGGAAAGTCGAAGGTCTGTTCGATCAGATCGATGTACCGAGTCTTCATTCAGCCTTTACGGCGTGCAGGTTGCGGGTTGTACGGAATAATGCCGATCCGCAGGGATCGATGCAAGAAGATGTTCACTGGGAAAGATCCGATCGGTGTGGGCGTGCCGCTCACCGCTCCGCAAGCGCATTGGTGCTTCGCCCGATCCATCATCGGAAGGGTCGGCCGCTGCTGCGGCGTGCGGGTGTAACGATCGGGGCCAACCGTGGCATGCGTACAAAATTAATGTTGCGACCGGTTGATCGGACCTCCCCTTCAAGGACGGTAGCCCCATCCTATCCATCATTATTTTCCATGGAAAATATTTGGTATCTTTGCAGCGTGAACGAAACCAACGAAGCGATGGACCGGCGCAAAGCACTGCAATTGATCGGCCTTGCCCCGCTTGGCGCAGCGATCGGCTTGCGCGAGCTCGGCATGGCAGCCTCGAATTTCGGCACCACACCCGCCATGCCGGTATTGTTCCTGGGCCATGGAAGTCCGATGAACGCGATCGAGGACAATGAATTCTCGCGAGGCTGGAGGGAGATCGGTAGCAACCTGCCAAAACCGAATGCGATCCTATGCATCAGTGCGCATTGGGAAACAAAAGGCACGTTCGTCACCGGCATGGAAAAGCCTCGCACGATCCACGACTTCGGTGGATTTCCGGACGAACTTTTCGCCGTGCAATATCCAGCGCCGGGCAGTCCTTCGCTGGCGAGCGATACGCAAGAATTTGTCACCAGCCGGCATATCGGGGTCGATCATCAATGGGGATTGGATCATGGCGCCTGGAGTGTGATCATACATCTCTTTCCCAAGGCCGATGTTCCTGTGGTGCAGTTGAGCCTTGATCGGAATCTCTCACCGCAGCAGCATTACGATCTTGCGCGCGAACTTTCGGCACTGCGCAAAAAGGGCGTGCTCATCATCGGTAGCGGCAACATCGTACACAACCTCGGGATGATCAACTGGCGCGATCCCTACGGCGGACATGATTGGGCGATCGAAGCGAACACGCGCATGAAGGATATGATCATGAACGAGGAACACTCGCGGCTGGTGGACCATCAGGCCCAAGGGCGCGCATTCT
>JAEYYE010000337.1 GCA_023430945.1 Bacteroidota bacterium | reverse complement strand
GTGCTTTTGCCCGCACCACTGGCGCCCACGATGCTCACCACTTCGCCCTTCTGCACGGTAAGATCCACGCCCTTGAGCACCTGCAGATCACCGTAGGTCTTGCGGATTGCCTTTGCTTCGATCATCGGGGTGCAAAGAAAGGGACGGGATCATCGTTTGAGATGACAGGAACCGCGTAAGTGGCGGAGGCGGAAAGCCCGGACCCTTCAGGAATGATCAATATCCAATGATCAATATCCAATGATCAAGTATGGCAGCCGCTGAATAGATGACCGAGGACTTTCAGCCCCTTCGGCTTCGCTCAGGACAAGCCCAGCCACGACCTGACAGGATCCCGCCCAGGAAACCCTGATCACGATCGGTCATGGGCCGTTGTTTCCGCCAGAAGACGGCCGGCCTCGCGCACGTCATCGGCCGCGGGATCTTCGAAGACCTGGAGGTGGAAGTACTTGATCGCGGCCAGCAGGTGATCGAAGATGTCCGCCTGGATCGGTTCGTACTCCACCCATTTTATCGTGTTGGTGAAACAGTATAGTTCGAGCGGAAGACCATGTTCATCGGGTGCGAGTTGCCGCACCATCAGTGTCATGCTCTGATTGATGCCCGGATGCCTGCGCAGATAGGTATCCACATAACGGCGGAAGAGCCCGATGTTGGTCATGCGCCGGCCGTTAACGAGCATGGAATGGTCCACCTGGTTCTCTTCGTTGAAGCGCCGGATCTCTTCACGCCGCTCCTGGATGTAATCGTTGATCAGCTGGATGCGTGTGAGCTCGTCGATCTCGGCCGGTTCCAGATACCTGATGCTGCTGATCTTGATGCGGATGCTGCGTTTGATCCGCCGTCCGCCGCTTTCCTGCATGCCGCGCCAGTTCTGGAAGGAATCGGAGATGAGGGCGTAGGTGGGGATCGTTGTCACGGTCTTGTCCCAGTTGATCACTTTCACGGTGGTTAGGTTGATCTCCACCACATCGCCATCGGCCCCGTACTTGGTCATGGTGATCCAATCGCCGATGCGCACCATGTCGTTGGCGCTGATCTGAATGCTGGCCACGAAGCCCAGGATCGTATCCTTGAAGATGAGCAGCAGAACCGCCGACGCCGCGCCCATGGCGGTGAGGAAGGTCAGGGCCGATCGGCCGGTGAGCTGCGAGAAAATGAGTACACCGCCAATGATGAACATGACCAGGTTGACCACCTGCGCGTAACTGTCCAGCGGCTTGTCCTTGAACGCTTCGAGACCCTGCAACGTGTTGCGCCCCGCATGAATGAAGGATCGGATGATGCGGATGAAGAGGACAATGAAGAACACGTTGAACAGCCGCTCCATCACCACGGCCCACCACGGGAAGTCCTGGAACACCAGCGGCACCAGGTTGTACATGATGATCAAGGGCACTAGCCGGGCCACGTAGCGTGGCACGTGCTGCTTGAGCAACTGATCATCGAAATTGGTATTCGTGCGGCGGGAGAGGCGGGTGAGGCCAGTGGTGAGCAGCAGGTTCAGCAGGCGCGCGAGCAGCCACATGGCAAGCAGGATCACCACCACGCTGATGATCAGCGCCACCCAACTCACATGGCCGGGGGCGAGGCCCAGTTCGATCAGTAATTGCTTGAGCCTGTCATCCAGCTCGATCAGGTCTATTTCGTCCAACCTCTTCAATGCGATGCAAAGAAAGGGACCGGATCACTTTGCGAGAGAACCTGAGCTGCGTAAGTGGCGAAGGCGGAAAGCCCGGACCCTTCAGGAATGATCAATATCCAATGTTCAATTTCCAATGATCAAGTATGGCAGCCGCTCAATAGATGACCGAGGACTTGCAGCCCCTTCGGCTTCGCTCAGGTCAAGCTCGGCCACGCCCTGACAGGATCCCGCCCAAGAAGAACTTGTGATCGACCTTCTTTCGAAGGTCTTACTTTCGCACCCATTCCAGAACGACCGATCAGCGATGAACCTTCACGAATACCAGGGCAAAAGCATTCTTTCACAGTACGGCGTGCGTGTGCAGCGCGGTCTGGTGGCATACAATGCCGATGAAGCGGTGGACCAGGCGAAGCGCCTTTCTCAGGAAACAGGCACCAAGTTCTGGGTGGTGAAGGCGCAGATCCATGCGGGCGGCCGCGGGAAAGGTGGTGGGGTGAAGCTCGCCAAGAGCATTGATGAAGTGCGCGAAAAAGCGGGCAACATCATCGGCATGATGCTGAAGACACCGCAGACGCCGCCGCAGGGCAAGAAGGTGCACAAGGTGCTGATCGCCGAGGATATGTACTACCCCGGTGCGAGCGAGACGAAGGAGTACTACATGAGCGTGCTGCTGGACCGGGCCAGTGGGAAGAACATCATCATGTACAGCACCGAGGGCGGCATGGATATCGAGGAAGTGGCCGAACACACACCGGACAAGATCTTCAAGGAAGTGATCGATCCGCGTGTGGGGTTGCGGCCGTTCCAGTGCAACAAGATCGCAACGAACCTGGGCCTTACCGGCCAGGCGAAGAAAGAGATGGTGAAGTTCGTGGCCTCACTCTACAAGGCATATGAAGGAGCCGATGCCGCGATGTTCGAGATCAATCCCGTGCTGAAGACCAGCGACGACAAGATCGCGGCGGTGGATGCGAAAGTTCGGTTGGATGGCAATGCTCTGTTCCGTCATCCCGATCTGGTGGAGATGCGCGACAAGACGGAAGAGGATCCGATCGAAGTGGAAGCCGGTGAAGCCGGATTGAACTACGTGCGACTGGATGGAAACGTGGGCTGCATGGTGAACGGCGCCGGCCTGGCGATGGCCACGATGGACATCATTAAACTGAGCGGCGGCGAACCGGCGAACTTCCTTGATGTTGGCGGTACGGCCGATGCGGCGCGTGTGGAGAAGGCCTTCCGGATCATTCTGAAGGACGATCGCGTGAAAGCGATCCTGGTGAACATCTTCGGCGGCATCGTGCGTTGTGATCGTGTGGCGCAGGGCATCGTGGATGCGTACAAGAACATCGGTGACATTCCCGTTCCGATCATCGTGCGGCTACAGGGAACCAATGCACAAGAGGCCAAGCAGCTGATCGATAACAGCGGCCTGAAGGTGCTGAGCGCGATCTCTTTGCAGGAAGCTGCCGATCGGGTGAAGGAGGTGTTGAAGTAGGGACTCTTACGCCATGTGCACAAGGGGTTATGTGTGCATGCGCCCTTTACCACTCCCTGTTATCTTTGAGGTATGAAAGGAGTGCGTATTATTCATGATGAAACGCGTAAGAAGCGTTACGTGCAGATCGATATCGATCTACTCTCCAAAAACAGAGGCGCTGTAGAGGACTATCTTGATGCGATGGTGATAGAATCACGCAAGCATGAACCGTCTATCCCACTTGATCAATTCGAGAAGAGGCTGAAAAATGCCCGGAAGTGAACTATGAAGTAGAGTTGGCCCGCTCTGCAGAACGGGAACTTTGGCGCATCCCTGAACCTACTCGTACCCGCCTTTTTCGCGAGATCAAAAAGCTAGGGATGGATCCACGCCCACCGGGTTGCAAAAAATTGGTGGGGCATAAGAATGGTTGGCGCTTAAGGGTCGGAAACTATCGCATTCTTTATACGATCAAGGACGTACTTCGGATCGTTCGGGTTGAAAGCATCGGCGACCGAAAAGACGTGTACAGATGAAACTCCTCCTACACGGCGCACTCGGCACCAAAGCCCAGGTCCAGCCTTTGGCGAAAGAACTCCCAGGCTCCAAAGCGATCGATCTGAGCGGCCATGGATCACGTGATCTGCCCGTTGATCTGACCTTCGATCATTTCATCACTGACATCGAGAATGCCCACCAGGACCTGCAGGCCGACCAACTCGATCTCTTCGGTTACAGCATGGGCGGCTATGCGGCATTGCTCTACGCCAGCCGCCATCCGGAGCGTGTGCGATCGGTGGTTACCCTGGGCACCAAGTTGATCTGGGATCGTGAAGGCCTGGACCGTGAGCTGCGCATGCTCGATCCACAGAAGATGCAGGAGAAAGTGCCGCAGTTCGTGGATCAGCTCAAGCAACAGCACGGCGAAAAATGGGAGAGGCTCGTGCACGCAACGTCCACGCTGATCACCGGACTTCATGAGCGCCCGCTGCTGACGCCAGAGGCATTCGCGGCGATCCAGTGTCCGGTGCTGCTCTGTGTGGGCGATCGTGATCGCACGGCCATGCCGGAGCATACGTTGCAGGTGCAGCAGCGCATGGCCAAGGCGGCCACGTTGGTGCTGCCGAATACCGGGCATCCGTTCGAGGTGGTGGATCGGCAGATGCTACTGATTCATTTGAAGGTGTTCTGGACACATTCCAAGGGTTGACTCCCAGGCATGCATTTACCTTCGATCGATGCGATCGGAGCAAGTGATTCTTTCCGGACATGCGGTACATGCCACCCGGCGGGAAAGGATCCATCTGTTGGACACACTGCGCGGAGCAGCGCTTCTGGCGATACTGTTGATCCATTGCGTGGAGCATTTCAGCCTTTTCATCTTTCCCGCTCCTGGTGGACCGGGTGCGTTGCCCACCGACGGCATCATCACGCATGCCTCTTTTCTTCTCTTCTTCGGGAAGGCCCATGGCATTTTCGCATTCCTTTTTGGAGTCAGCTATCACATCCAGCTTGGGAATAATATACGTAAGGGCATAGCACACCACAGGCGAATGGCGCGTCGCATGGCGTGGCTGTTCGTTTTCGGCATCGTGCACGGCATGTTCTATCCCGGCGATATCCTTTGTCTGCTCGCCTTGTTCGGGTATGGCCTTCTGGTGATCGGAAGTGCAGCTACAAGATGGCTTCTTACGATCGCGATGCTCATGGCGCTCCAGCCTGTGCTGCTCGCCGAGATCATCTCCGGAATTGAGATCCATTCCTACGGAGAGCGGAATTGGGAGCGCCTTATCGGATCGTTGCGGAGCGATGGTCTTTTCCAATTGCTGTGGAACAACACGATCCAGAACCGGTTGATCGAATGGTCGCTCGGTCTATCCTCGGGAAGGATCTTCCAGCTGGGCGCGTGGATGCTTTTAGGCATCGTTGCGATGCGGGCGGGCATGTTCGATCGTGAACGCGATCGGTCCGTGGTCCATTGGGCAGTACTTGTTGTGGCGGGCGTTGTTTATGCGATTTTTGCGGTCTGGAATGAAGATCCGGCAATGGCCGATCTGGTAGCTCGCTATAAGGAGATGCTTCTGGTGGCGATATACATCAGTAGTGCATTGCTGCTGGCCCGTAGTTGGGGTCTGTTGAACGTTCCTTCGACGCTTTCGAAGTATGGTGGAATGAGCCTTACGAACTATGTGGGCCAGGGGGTACTCGGATCACTGTTGTTCTATGGCTACGGGGCTTCCTTGTATCAACTTGGGGCCACGCTCAGCCTGCTCCCAGCGGTGATCATGTTCGGATCACAGATCGCATTCACCTGGTGGTGGTCACGAAGATCTTCGCGCGGTCCGTTGGAGAAGATCTGGGCCGATCTGGCCGGGTCTGGTGATGCGATCCGCACAGCACGACCTCGGAAAAGCTTCGGCCAGGATCCGCAGAAATGAAGAAAGCGGCCGTTGCCAGCCGCTTTCCTTGTACCGAAGGCGGGACTCGAACCCGCACAACCTTTCGGTCACACGCCCCTGAAACGTGCGCGTCTACCAATTCCGCCACTTCGGTATGCGTTGCCTTTCGGCACAGGGGCCGCAAATATAAGCAGCAGGTTCGATCGGATCAACGGCGGCTGTATCCGTTGCAAAGCACGTTCGCCGCCCACGAAGCGATCAGCAGATCGGGCTTGGTATGCGGTTCGTAGCCATGTGATCGGATGTAGCCTATGGCGGCGGCGTGCAGCTTATTCGAGGCAAATCGTTCATCGCTGTTCAGGTCCATATCGATCCGCTTCACCGGTATATCACCAGCGGTGCGG
Organism: Bacteroidota bacterium; assembly: GCA_023430945.1. GTDB lineage: Bacteria > Bacteroidota > Bacteroidia > Flavobacteriales_F > PHOS-HE28 > PHOS-HE28. The sequence goes on along the minus strand of JAEYYE010000337.1, from coordinate 944 downwards.
AGCAGTTGTGCCACCGCAAGGCTGCGCTCCACTTCGCCCCATAGCCTCGTCCACAGATCGTTCACTTTCGGTGCCTTTTCCTTTTTGTAGATCACCTGGGCGCCGTTGCGGTGGTAGCGGAGCACCACGGTGGTGGTGTAGATCGTGTGCAGCTGGCGATTATGGCTGTCGCACCCGATCATCACCTCCACATCGGTGCGGCCCTGCAGTGCTGCGCGCACATGTGCGAACAGATCGACCGCACGGCCATCTTCCATGCTGCGGAACACACCGTTGGCTGAGCTCATGCGGAAAAGTTAAGGGTTGCTTCGTTGCCGATCCGATCGCGGCCACGGTCGGCGCCTTGCTACATATAACGTGCCTTTCCCAGATCACCGTACAAAAAAAGCCCCTGCTATGGCAGGGGCTTCCGATCGATCGGTCCGGTGATCAATTCTCGTCCTGCAGGAAGCTGTGCTTTTCCGCGTAATGCAACATCTGGCTTACGAAATCCTTCGGCTGCACCAGGCGTATGTCCTTGATCTTCCCGCTTTCATCCTCGATCACCTCGAACTCGGGGTTCACGAAACCGCTGTACGGGGCGGTCTTGATGTTCTCACTGCGGCGCAAAACCTCGGCATGGATCTCCTGATCCACCTTCACGCCATATTTCTCGATCAAGGCGCTGCCGGCCGCATAGTCGCCCTGGCTCTTGATCCGCTGCACCTCACGCAGCAGTTCGCCGAACAACGTGCGCAACTTCCCGTAGTCACCGATGCGTACATAGGTCTTGCCGTTCTCCTTCATCAGGTAGACCGTACTATCGGCCTGGCCCTTCTCCAAAACCCATTTGCTCACCATCTGGCGGTTGCGCATGTGGGCCTGCTGCACATCGTCACCGAGCTTCAGGCGGCGCAATTGAAGCATCAGGCCATTGCGCAGGTAGGATTCGTATTCGGCCTTGG
>JAEYYE010000268.1 GCA_023430945.1 Bacteroidota bacterium | reverse complement strand
CCCTTACCCATTCCGAAGAGAATATAGTGCAGATCACCGATGATTCAACAGCTACATTGAACGATCTCACATACACCGAGAACCTCAGCACCACGGGGAATGGTTTCGATCTGAAGTTCGGACTGATCGGCCGGATCACCGAGTACTTCCGTGTTGGCGCATCGTTCCACAGCCCGCAATGGTTGCAATTGAGCGATGGGTATGTGATGGAGATGAGCACGCGTTTCCGTACGCCGGATACCAACGGGAATTACGATTACGCGGCAACTTCACCCGATGGCGTGTTCAATTATCGCCTGAACACCCCATGGAGAGTAGTGGGAAGTGCGGCTTACATCGCAGGGAAGAACGGGCTTTTCAGTCTTGATTACGAATATCAGGATATGCGCCGCTTACGCTTCCAACCGAGCAGCCGGATCGTGGACAGTTATGATTTCCGCATCGAGAACGAGATCATCCGTGAAGTCTTCCAGCCGGTGCATACCGTGCGGGTCGGCACCGAATGGCGCACCGGTGCCTGGTATTGGCGGCTAGGCTGGGGTTACAGCACAGATCCATATGTAAGCACCGATCGCCGGCATGCAAGCGCGTTCCGCAATTATGCGATCGGTGTGGGTTACCGTACCGAACATGTTGGGATCGATCTGGGATTGAACTTCAACCAGCGCGGCACCGCCTATTTCCCATATGGGCCTGATGTGGCGGAGCCGATCACTGCCGACCTCAGCACGTACCGCGGCCTGGTGACCTTCAGCTTCCGGCCCTGATCACTTGCGTTGCGGCTTCCGCAGATCGATCGTTGTCCCGGGGATCAATGTTGCGCTTCGATCGAGACCATTGTACTTCTCAAGGCGATCCAGCTTCACGCCATACTGCTGGCTTATATCCCAAAGGGTCTCCCCTTCCTTCACCGTATGCACGAGCACACCTTTGGCAGCATTTCGCTTCGGTTGAATGAAGACCACCTGCCCCGCTTCGATCGAAGCGTTCTTGTCGATATCGTTCCAGCGCGCGATCATTCCGTGCGTCATCTCCAGGTCACGCGCAAGTTTCCGCAGATCGTCTCCTTCCTTCGCTCGCACGAACTTGATCTTCCCTTCGAATTTCTCGATCACGCGTGACTCACTGATCGTGATGATCTCATCAACGGGCGATGTTCGCTTGGGTGGTTTCTGCGCAAGATCGCCGGATGTCTTTGTCTGCTTGTATACCACATCCACACCTTTGTCCAGGTTATGCAATTGATAGCGTTCGATCAGGTTGATCAGCTTCTGCGGATAATGCGGATCGGTGGCGTAGCCGGCCTTTTTCAATCCCTTCGCCCAGCCCTGATAATCCGTGCACTTCAATTCGAAAAGTGAAGCATAACGCGGACGCTTCAGGAACCTGGCGTGATCCTCGTAGCTCTGCGCTGCGTTGGCATACACGCGGAAGCAATCGTTCTTCTTGTCATCGTCGTGGTAGGTCTTCCCGCCCGTCCAATCAGGGGTGCATTTGATACCGAAATGGTTGTTGCTCTTGCGGGCCAGTTCGCTGTTGCCGTTGCCGCTCTCCAGAAGTCCCTGCGCAAGCGTGATGCTCGCCGGAATGCCATGTTCCTTCATCTTCTTCACGGCCACATCCTTCCACTGGGCGATGTAATCCTCGGGCGTATTCCTCTGCGCGGCCGAGATCTGCAGCGATGCCGCAAGTATCAGTGCGATCGATGGATTTCGTGGGAACTTCATGTTCGGTGAATGCATACGTGACTCGCGAAACTATCGGCACATGCCTGCGGCGACCGCCATCACGATCGGCCAACTACCAACGGGCGATCGTTGAAATAACGAACGGCCTCTGCATGGAAGTGTGCAACGATCCATTGCGCGATCTTTGTCTTCCGAATGAAGGATCCGAAGGCAGAAGAGCACGCCCAGCGTGCGGAGCGGCTGGGATTGAAGGATGGCGACTTCTACTTCACGGAGGAAGGTTATCTCGTGTTCACCGAGCAATATCACTTGAAACGTGGATATTGCTGCCAGAGCGGTTGCAGGCATTGCCCGTATGGGTTCAATAAAAAGCGGAAGGTGGATCGCTGATCCTACAACGTCGAATTCAAGAGCTTCCCGCTTCCGATCAGCTTGTGCAGGTAAGGCCGTGTAAGTGTATTGCGGATCGCCTGGATGTGGTTCATGTTGTGACAGTCGCTTCCAAGCAATTCGTAGTATCCGGAGTCGATCAGTCTTTCAGCGATCTGCTTCGTCTGCGGACCGTAGGCACCGGATAACGCCACCAGGTTCAGTTGGAAAAGGACGCCACGTTCCTTCAACGTCTCGTACTTGCTGAAGTCGTTATACCAGAAACCGTAACGTTCGGGGTGCGCCAGCACCGGCCGGTAACCCTGCGTCTGCATCTGGAAGATCACGTTCAGGAGGATCGCCGGTTCACTGATGAACGGCAGTTCGAAGAGCAGGAGCCGATCCCCGAACGTGAGCACTTCCTTTTTCACCACACGCTGCTCCAGCTCGTGATCCAGGTAGTATTCCGCAGCCGCCTCCACTTCGATGTTCACGCCCTGGCGGCGTACCTCCGCACGCAACTTCTCCAGACCGCCGAGGATGATCTCCGGGGTGTTCTTGTAACCATCGGCCATGCTGTGCGGCGTGGTGATCACCTTGCGGTAGCCGAGCTCCGCCATCGCGGTGAGCAGTTCGATCGATGCTTCCAGATGTGGCGCGCCATCATCGATCCCCGGAATGAAGTGGGAATGCACATCGGTGCCCAACACGGACAGATCGGCCGGACCGAGCTGTACTTCCTTCTTTCCGAACAATCCGCTGAAGATCCCCATCTATCGCTGCGCGTACTGCTGCTCGTAGTAATTCTTGTATGCACCGCTGGTGACATGCGCCAGCCATTCGCCGTTCGCAAGGTACCAATCCACCGTGCGCTCCAATCCTTCTTCGAAGGTGATCGAAGGTCTCCAGCCGAGTTCCCGTTCGATCTTGCCCGCATCGATCGCGTAGCGCAGATCATGTCCGGCGCGATCTGTGACGTGGGTGATCAACTTCTCGCTCTCACCTTCCGATCGGCCCAACTTCCGGTCCATGATCGAACAGAGCAGTTTCACCAGATCGATGTTCTTCCACTCGTTGTGCCCGCCGATGTTATAGGTCTCTCCATTCTTCCCGTTATGGAACACCACATCGATCGCAGCAGCATGATCTTCAACCCATAGCCAGTCACGCACGTTCTCTCCT
>JAEYYE010000259.1 GCA_023430945.1 Bacteroidota bacterium | reverse complement strand
AGATTGATCTTGTACTTATCCCCGCGATAGGTCCAGCTGGTGGTGGTCGCGGCGCTGGTGATCGTGATCCCCCGCTCCTGTTCCTGCTCCATCCAGTCCATGGTGGCAGCACCATCATGCACCTCGCCGATCTTGTGAACAAGACCCGTGTAATACAGGATGCGCTCGGAAGTGGTCGTCTTCCCGGCATCGATGTGCGCCATGATGCCGATGTTGCGCGTATATGTCAGGTCTCTCTTAGCCATGTTGGTCTCTCTCTACCTCGGTTCCGATCGATCAGAAACGGAAGTGGCTGAAGGCCTTGTTCGCTTCTGCCATCTTGTGCACTTCCTCCTTCTTCTTGAATGCAGCGCCTTCCTCCTTGCTTGCTGCGAGCAACTCGTTCGCGAGCTTCATCGCCATGCTCCGCTCGTTACGGTTGCGGGCATAGCTGATCAGCCACTTCATCGCCAGGCTCTTCTTGCGTTCTTCACGCACCGCCTGCGGTATCTGAAAGTTCGCTCCACCAACACGGCGGCTGCGTACTTCCACCTGCGGGGTCACATTGTGCAACGCCTTGCGGAAGATCTCCAGCCCATCTTCACCGCTCTTTTCAGCAACGATGTCGATAGCATTGTAGAAGATGTCCAACGACTTGCTCTTCTTGCCGTCGTACATCAGGTTGTTCACGAACTTGGTCACCTGCTCATCCCCGAAACGCGGATCGGGCAGGATCTTATGCTTGATGGTCTTGCTACGCATGGCGTTCTATCAGTGACCTGTTCTTACTTTTTCTTCGCTGGAGCGGCACCTGCCTTGGGCCGCTTCGTTCCATACTTGGAGCGGCGCTGGTTCCTTCCTTCAACCCCCGATGTATCCAACACGCCGCGAACGATGTGGTACTTCACACCCGGCAGGTCCTTCACCCTTCCCCCGCGAACGAGCACAATGCTGTGCTCCTGCAAGTTGTGGCCTTCTCCGCCGATGTATGCGATCACTTCATAACCGTTCACCAGGCGCACTTTGGCCACCTTGCGAAGCGCCGAGTTCGGCTTCTTCGGGGTAGTGGTGTACACTTTCGTGCAAACGCCACGACGTTGAGGGCAAGCGGTCAGTGCGACCGATTTGCTTTTGTACTCAGGGGTTTCGCGGCCCTTGCGGATGAGCTGTTGGATGGTTGGCATGCGCTCGTTTCGTCTTGTCTTTCAGCGTTTTCGCTCACTTCTTGGCAAAAACGGGCTGCAAAGGTAGGAGAATTTTCGATCCAGCCATACCGCGATCATGAAAAACTCCGGCTGGTTGCGCTCTTCGGTCATTGAGCAACAAAAGAGCTGGATAAATATGATGGTAACCGATTGATGTTCAACGTGAATAACACCTCCCATTAGGCACTGCCAAATCCTTTCAGCCGATCCAGCCGTGTTCGATCGATCGATCAGAACAAGTACCTTTATCGCATCAAATGATCTGATTGGACCTCGGAAGCATCACCTATCATTCGATCAGCCCACGCATGCTTCGCCTCTTGAGCGCGATCCATGAGCAACTGGGTGAAGTGAACGCAAGGCATTTGCATGCAGCACCTCCCGGCCTTGCCAAAGCCTACCAGGTGAGCATCATCCAATCCACCTTGGCGATCGAAGGAAGTACGATCGATAGGATCGCTGTGGCCGAACTGGCAGATGACCGGGGCCGATCCGTGGCAGGACCTGAGGCGCTGGAGACAGTGAACACGCTTCGGGTGCACGACCTGCTCCATGCATTCGATCCGTTCAACGATCAGGATTTGCGCCATGCCCATTCGGTGCTGATGCACGGCCTTGCCACCGACGCCGGTCATTACCGCACGGGGCCGATGGAAGTTTTCTACGGCGAACCACAGGCTTTGAGGGTGGCCCCGGCCAAAGGATTGCCGGTGGTGATCAGGGAGTTGCTTTCGCATGTGGAAGAGGATGATTTCCCTCCCATGATCACCAGTTGCGTCCTGCATTTCGGGCTGATCTACCTACGGCCGTTCACTGCGGGCAATGGCCGGCTTGCCCGTTTATGGCAGCGAAGGTTGCTCATGCGGCACTGGCCCGTATTCGCCTACCTGCCCATTGAAGCATTCATCCATCAGGCGGAACCCGCTTACCACGCCGCGCTTGAATATGCCGATCGCCGGGGCGATTGCGTAGGTTTCATCATTTACCTGTTGGAGCGGATCGAGGAAGCCCTCGCGGAATTGCTCAAAAGTCATGATGGCGTGCATTCAAGCTCTGATCGGATCGCGGTACACATGATCAGAAGCGGAAACAGGTCGTTCAGGCGGAAGGATTACCTGGAAACGTTCCCCGAACTTTCCACCGCCACGGCCACGCGTGATCTGCGCGATGCGGTAAAGGCGGGTTTGATCGAGGTGCAGGGTTCTGGCCGCGCCGCGATCTACAAGAGCAAGTGATCAAACCTTCAGATCCTCCTCCTTTATATACAGTTCCTGCACGATCACGATCAACATCGCCATCAAGGGCGTGGCCAGCAACAGACCGATCCCGCCGGAAAGTACGCCCATCACGAGCTGGGCGATTATGATCAAGGCCGGCGGAATATCGATCAGCTTCTTCTGAATCTGTGGCGTGATGAAACTGCTTTCGATCGTCTGTATCACGATGTAGATGATCACTACGAGCAACGCGGTGATCGGGCTCACCAGCAGCGCGAGCAGTGCCGCGGGTATCATGGCCAGCAGCGGACCGAAATTCGGGATGAAGTTGAGCAGGCCGGCCAGCACCGCCAGCGTAAGGGCCATCGGGATCTTCAAGATGTATAGCGCGACCGCTGAAAGTACCGCCACGAACAGCATGGCGAAAAGCATTCCCTTTAGCCATTTGGCCAGCGTGATCCCGATCTTGCCGATCACTTCGCGCCCTTTTGCGCGGCCTTTCGCTGGGATCAGCCTGATCATACCGTTGACATAGGCGCCCGGCGCTGCGGTGAAGAAAAGTCCTAGCAGGATCACCACATATAGATCGCCCACCACACCGAACGTGCTGCGGAAGAATGTGTTGACCACCCCTTCCAATTTTTCCTGGCTATCCTTCGATGTGATCCTTTCAAGCGCTTGCGATCCGATCGGGTGTTGTTCGATCCGCCTGCGCAACTCACTGCTCATGGA
>JAEYYE010000167.1 GCA_023430945.1 Bacteroidota bacterium | reverse complement strand
CGAGGAATATCCCTTCATGTACACGCGAAGTTTCAATGATCTCGACGGCCACATCTGGGAAGTGTTCCACATGGATGTGAGCAAGTTCCCGAAGGAATGATCTTCGAGCGAATAACTGATCAACACTTATGAGCACAGCAAAGTTTCCCATCATGCACAACATGGGGATCGTGGTCGAGTCCCTGGATAAGGCCATCGCATTCTTCCAGGAGATCGGGTTGCAGCTCGAAGGACGGATGATGGTGGAAGGCGAATGGGCCGGGCGCGTGACAGGTCTCGGCGACCAGTCGGTGGAGATCGCCATGATGGTGACGCCTGACGGACAAAACCGTCTGGAGCTCTCCAGGTTCCTTTCACCCGCCATTGTTTCCGATCATCGAACCGCTCCGGTGAATTCACTCGGCTATCTGCGTTTGATGTTCACCGTGGAGAAGCTTGATGAGCTGGTGACCAGACTTGCTGGACATGGTGCTGAAGTGGCCGGCGAGATCGTGCAGTATGAAGATGTTTACAGGTTGTGCTACATCCGAGGTGTGGAAGGTTTGCTGATCGGATTAGCGGAGCAACTTGGAGAAAGAACAGCGACCGATCTGGTATCATGAGAAAGGTGATCGCAGCGATCAACATGACCCTTGATGGGTACTGTGATCATACGGCCATCGATCCCGATCAGGAGATCCACGATCACTACACGGAACTGTTGCAAGGCGGTGAAGTGATCCTCTACGGCCGTGCGACGTATGAGCTCATGGAGTTCTGGAAGCCTTTCGTAAAGAAGCCGTCAGGCGAAAGATCGATGGATGATTTCGCGCAGGCGATCGATCGCATCCGGAAAATGGTCTTTTCGCGTACGCTGAAGTCGGTCGACTGGCACAGCGCCCGGCTGGCAGACCGATCGCTGGAAGAAGCGGTGCGGGATCTCAAAGCGCAGAACGGCGGGGATATTTTCGTTGGCAGCCGGAGCTTGATCATTCAACTGATGAAGCTTGATCTATTGGATGAACTTCAGCTGTGCATCCATCCGGTGATCGCCGGAAGCGGGATGCAGCTTTTTGAGAGCATGAGTACAAGGAAGATGCTGAAGCTTGAAAGAACGAAGACTTTCCGCGGTGGTGCTGTGATCATGTATTACTCGCCGATCAAAGCCATGTAGCCATAGGGCAATGGACAACACCTCAACTTCCTCAACTTATCAACCAACACAACTTTCAACCGCATGAAACGCAACCTCATCTATTGGATTATCACCAGCCTTTTCAGCGCATTCATGATCTTCTCCAGCATCGGTGGGCTCACGCTCGAACCGCAGGCCGTGGCCTATCTGCACGATCATCTCGGTTATCCGGTCTACTTCATCCAATGGATCTCCGTGTTCAAGATCATCGGCGCGGTAGCGATCCTGTTGCCGATGGTGCCGCCGCGCGTGAAGGAGTGGGCCTACTTCGGCTTCTTCATCGATCTGGTCACCGGTGCCTATTCATTTTACGCGGTGGGTGATCCCGTGTCGCAATGGGCGCCGATGTTCCTGTTCATCGGAGTGCTGGTATGGGCATATGTGCTGCATCACAAACGGATGCGGATGCGAGCCAATAAAGGCTATATCACCGCACCATCAAGCGAAAGGACACTCGCGTAGTTGACCAAATTATCGGTGCGTCCTACTTCCATTCGTTGTTCAAGAATGCGAGGCACTGCCTGATGAATTCCGTTTCGTTCGATCCAAGATGTGGCATGTGCCATCCGTTCGGAACGATCCATAGGTGCGCATGCTTGATCTGCTCAAAAATGCCGATGGCCTCGTCCAGCGGGATGAAGTCATTATCGCCATGGACCACCAAAGTGCGGGCAGTGATGCGTTGAAGTTGTTCATCGGAAATTTCCGGATCGCCTTCCAGCTCACGGAAGTGGTAGAACTGTTCCGCAAGGATGGTGCCCTTGTGCTTCCCGTGCAAGGCCTCCAGATCATTGTAACGGAATTGATCTTCGGGCGTGCAATTCGCCGCAATGAATTCCCGGACCTGCCGGCTGAATCGGGTCTGCGCACTTACAGCAACGATCGCGTCGAATCGTTCGGGATGCATTGCGGCGGCATTTAAAGCGATGATGCCTCCTGAGCTATGTCCGATGACCTTCACCTTCTCAAGGCCAAGTTCGTCCATCAACTGGATCAGGTCGTGAGCGGCTTCGGCATGCAGGAATACCCTGCCCGTATCGGGTGCGGACGATCTCCCATGTCCACGCATATCCCAGGCGATGACACGATACTTTTTCGAGAATTCCGGTATGAACGGTCGCCAATCCTCCCACGTACGTCCGAAGCCATGGAGCAACAGCAAGGGTTCGCCGATCCCGGATCCTTCAACATGGATCGTTGCATCATCGATCATGATAGATCTGCCATGCGCTGTACCCGCCACCTGGGCAATGGAAACGGTAGCCTGGAAGAGAAGCAGACAGATGATGATCCTGGACATGTGAGCAATTATAAGCAGTGCGCCCGACTGGAGATATTGGATCTGAAGGGTCGATGGTCGTGGGCTGGATGCGCATCGATCATGTAGCGGACCCGGCCCAGACGTGAAGCATGATGTTCGAGCTAATTTCGGACCTTGATCTCAAGTCATGCCCATTTCAACAGCCACATCCCAAGGCAACATCATCACAAAGCCCGCGCCGGACGAGCTGCGCATAACGCGTGTGTATAGTGCGCCTCGTGACCTGGTCTTCAAGGCATGGACCACTCCCGCGATGCTGGAAAAGTGGTTCGGCTGTTCGGCTTTCACCACCACTTTTGCGGAAGTCGATGTGCGTGTAGGCGGCGAATGGCGCGTGGGAATGCGATCGCCTGAAGGTGACAATTACCTCGCTTTCGGTGAGTACAAGGCGATCCGTCCGGTGGAACATCTGGCACTTACGCATCAGTGGAGCCGTATGACCGCCGGTGTGAATCCGCCGAACCACGAGACGCTGGTGACGGTGGATCTTTACGAAGAAGGCACTAGCACGCGTATGGAATTCCGGCAGACAGGCCTGGCCACGGAGGTGAGCCGCGACAGCCATGTTGGAGGTTGGGGAGATAGTTTCGATGCGCTGGCTTTGGAATTGGACCGTACTCCTGGGGATCTTCGAAAATCATAGAATGAATGGCATTCACAGCCTTGGTGGCACTCATTTCGATGCCATCCGGAGCGAGCGTAGGGCTACGATCTGAAGAAATAAATTGGTTGCTGTGTTGATAAGTAAGGAAACCGTGATCCTGTAAGGAGAGAAGCTGAAAGGGGCGATCGGTTTCCAAATAGCGCTGCACGAAGCGATCTTCTTTTTGTGAAATTGCGCCATGGGTCGGCTTTATCCGAGGCGTTTTTTCCTTGTGGCCTTCATCCTACTGCTGGAGATCGGGCGCATTTCCGGTCAGTCGATCGGTCCTTCAGGAACGGTGGGCAGCGGTGGCCAGGGTTCAGGCGCTGCACTTTCATGGTCCGTGGGCCAGATCAGCGGTGCATCCTTTACGAATGGATCGGTGCATATCACCAGTGGCATACAACAACCTGATATCGTCTGGCTTGCGCTCACCTTGAAAGTTTATCTATCAGGTCCCTTCGATCCGGGTTCGGCATTGATGAACGATGGGTTGCGATCTTCAGGTCTCATCCCGGCCATGGAGCCATATTCCGCCCTGGGGATCGCTCATGCCGGGCAGGGTGGGGGCGAGCAGGTCTTTCCTTCAGCTTTGATCGCTTCGGGATCGGATGCGATCGTTGATTGGATCATGATCGAACTGCGGGATCCGTTGGATCCGCAAAAGGTTCTCTCCAGCAGAAGTGCGCTTCTTCAAAGAGATGGTGATGTGGTCGAGCCGGACGGTTCATCCCCGCTTCGGATCAGCGCTGTACCTGGGCTCTATTTCGTCGCTGTGCGCCATCGGAACCATCTGCCTGTGATCACCGCGTCGCCGATCGCATTGGGTCTTGCAGCCGCAGCGATCGATCTAACGGTGGGAACGATACCCGTGGCAGGAATTGATGCGATGCGGATCGAAGGTGGTGTTCGCATGTTGTGGGCGGGCGATGTGAACGGCGATCATCTGGTGAAGTACGTGAACACTGCGAATGATCGCGATCCCATACTTGTACACGTCGGCGGAACGATCCCGACGAATGTCGTTGCAGGTTACACTTCGACCGATGTGAACCTCGATGGGCTTACCAAGTATGCCGGCGCTGGAAATGACCGCGATCCTATCCTGTTCACGGTCGGCGGCACCATCCCGACCGCGGTCCGTTCTGCGCAGTTCCCCTGATCCTCACCAAAGCATTACCACCGATGCGCCTTCTTACGATCCTTCTTATCCTGTTGCCGTTCCTGGCCTTCCCACAAGTGCCGCAGGCCTTCGAGTTCCAGGGCGTGGCACGCGACAACAGCGGGAATGCACTGGTATCACAGGGAATTTCATTGCGGCTTTCGATCATTTCCGGTTCGCCCACCGGGGCGGTGGTGTACCAGGAAATACAGAGTGCCACGACCACGCAATTCGGTCTGTTCACCGTGCAGATCGGAAGCGGCACCGCTGTGCAAGGAGCTTTCAATGCGATCGCATGGGCGGCAGGTCCATTCTACCTGAAGGTCGAGTTCGATCCCGGCGGTGGATCGAATTTCCAGGACATGGGCACCACGCAATTCCTGAGCGTTCCCTATGCCTTCGTATCCGGTAGCAGCTTGAATTGTTTCTCCGTTTCCCTCCTTGGCGATACGCTGTACCAGGGCAACGGTTGTTACGTGATCATCCCCGGGATCAGTGCTGCTAACGGAGGCTGCGCCGATGAGGATCAGGACGGTTACTATGATCAGGCCGGCTGCGGAACACCGATCGATTGCGATGACAACAATTCCTCTGTTGCTCCTGACTTCACTTTCTACCAGGATCTGGATGGCGATGGCTTCGGTACCAGTGCACAGATCGCCGAAGGTTGCGTGCCGCCTCCAGGATTCACAACACAGAACGGCGATTGCGATGATCTCGATCCACAGGTCTTTCCCGGCCAGGATTGCAGCCAGTACTGTGACGCTTCCGATCAGGCATGGCTGGACCAGAACATGCAGGCATATTTCGAAGCGCTCTCCCAGTCTTTCATCAACTGCGGTTTTCCTACGACACAGCAAGGCTTCCAGTGCATAGTTGATGATCTGATCAACATGGGAATTCCCATTTCACCGGAATGCCATTCATGCGGTATCGCCACCATGAGCTGCATCATGCAGAACTGCGTCGGGCAATGCCTCAACAGCAATGAGCTTTGTTACAGTTGCGCGGGTGGTAACGGCTGTTTGGCCGGTTTCGTTCTTTGCGCTGGACTGGTCGATGTGGACGGCGATGGCTGGTCAGCGGGATCGGATTGTGATGATCTGGATGCGGATACGCATCCTTATGCCGATGAGATCTGCGATGGCCAGGACAATGATTGCGATGGCCAGATCGATGAAGGACTTGACCTGCAGACCGATCCCAACAACTGCGGCGCTTGTGGCGTGGTCTGCGGCGAAGGTTTCACGTGCACGAACGGCCAATGCGTACCCTGCGCGGATAATGATCAGGATGGCTTCACCATATGCGATGGTGATTGCGATGATCTGAACGCACAGATCGGCCCCGATGCCGTTGAGATCTGCGACGGCATAGACAACAATTGCGATGGCAATGTGGATGAGTTCACGGACATTTTCACCGATCCGCAGAATTGCGGTGGTTGCGGCCTCGTCTGTCCTCCTGGTTCGATCTGCTCGAACGGTGTCTGCATCGTTTGCAACGACAATGATCAGGATGGTTTCACCACCTGCGATGGCGATTGCGATGACAACGATCCGGCATTCAACCCGGGAACATTGGATGATTGCAATGGCAATGACAACAACTGCGACGGCATCATCGCGAACAACCTTGATCAGGATGCTGATGGTATCACTTCCTGCGGTGGTGATTGCAATGACTTCAATTCACAGGTCTGGCCGGGTGCCACGGAATTCTGTGACGGCTTGGACAACGATTGCGATGGCCAGATCGATGAAGGCGGAGTGTGTTCATCATCTTGCACCGATGGCATCCTGAATGGACAGGAGACAGGTGTTGATTGCGGTGGACCGGATTGCCTTCCCTGCCAGAACTGCTTCGATAATGATGCTGATGGCTTCACCACCTGCAACGGTGATTGCAATGATTCGAATTTCAACATCAGGCCCGGCGCTCAGGAGATCTGCAATGGGATCGATGATGACTGCGACGGGCAGATCGATGAAGGTCTTGGAACGATCACCTGTGGAACCGGTGCCTGCCAGGTGATCATCTCTGCCTGCCTCAACGGACAACCGCAGAATTGCGTGCCTGGAAATTCTTCACCCGAGATATGCGATAACATTGATAACGATTGTGATGGGCAGGTTGACGAGGGCTGTGTGAACACG
>JAEYYE010000379.1 GCA_023430945.1 Bacteroidota bacterium | reverse complement strand
CCAGGAACCACCATTTGGGAGCATCCTGCCTCTTCTGGTTCTTCTGCCACATCTCAACGAGGCGCTCCTGTAGCATGAAGGTGGCTTCATCCACCGTATCGGCAACGAAAACGAATTTCAACTCCTCCCGCCCGATCGTTCCAGCTGCGATCATCAGTTCGATCTGTTCGAGCATCGGCCGCCAATATTCCTTGCCGTAGAGAAGGATCGGGAAATTCTTCACTTTACCCGTCTGGATCAACGTTACGGTCTCGAAGAGCTCATCCAACGTACCGGCACCGCCAGGCATCACCACGAAACAGATGCTGTATTTCAGCAAAAGCACCTTGCGCACATAGAACCGCTGGAATGTGAGGCTCACATCCAGATAAGGGTTCGCATACTGCTCCTGCGGCAGCACGATGTTGCAGCCCACGCTCTTCGCACCGATGTCGCGCGCGCCACGATTCGCAGCTTCCATGATGCCCGGGCCGCCGCCGGTCATGATGGTGAAACCCACCTGCCCCACGCGCCGGGCCAGCTCACGCGCAGCGACGTAGTATTCATGATCCTCCTTGAAGCGTGCGCTGCCGAAGAAGGTGACGCACGGGCCTACAAAGTGCAACCGCCGGAAGCCGTAGATGAATTCGCGCGCTATGCTGAGCGCACTGAAGAATTCGCGCGTACGGGAGCGCGGACCGGCAAGAAAGGTGAGATCGATCTTTTTGTCCGATGCGATCTTTTTGGTCGGAGTCTTATCGGTCATCCCTTCGGTTTGTGCAGCCTCACTTCATGAATGTCCTTGAGAGCTGTGAAATCCTTGTCCGAGGTCGCAAGTGGAAGATCAAGTGCGATCGCTGTAGAAGCGATCAGGGAGTCCGCAAGCTTTATTCTGCGGCCGCTTCTCAGGATGATACATTTTTCTTTGATCAATGGGCTGATATCCCAGATCGAGCAATGTCCTAACAGCCTTAGGATCGGATCTTGCTCAAGCGCTCTTACGCGGCTTATCGTCCGAAGCTCGATCTCTGTGACCACTGAGATGTGGATCCGATGACCTTCGAGGATCGCGCGAGCGGAGACATCGCCATTCAAATAATGGATCAGGATGCTCGTATCGGCTACGACCGGATCGCCCTTATCCTTCATCACGAAGGTCCTTCAGAAGAGGCAGAGCCCATTCAACGATCCCCGGATAGGATCCAAAGAGTGAAGGATCGAGTTCCTTCGCCGAAAGGTCTTTCGCCAACTGTTTGGATGAAGGCTTCGCTCTTTTTGAGGTTTTACTGACCCGTTTGGATCGGACTTTCGTGGGTCTCATGCTGGAAAGTTAACGGATCACTTTCAACCCGCCACGGCCTCCACTTCCCGGTTCACCTTTTTGAACAGGCCTTGCAGCACATTTCCGGGACCTACTTCAATGATCTTGTTCGCGCCATCGGCGAGCATGTTGCGCATGGTCTGTGTCCAGCGCACCGGAGCGGTCAGTTGCGCGATCAGGTTCGCCTTGATGCGGGCCGGATCCTTGTGCGCGCGGCCATCCACGTTCTGGTAGATCGGGCAGCGCGGATCCACGATCGGTGTGTAGGCGATCGCGGTGGCCAGTTCGACGCGGGCAGGTTCCATCAAGGGGCTGTGGAAAGCGCCACCGACAGGCAGGATCAGCGCGCGTTTCGCTCCGGCGGCCTTCAATGCTTCGCAGGCTTTGTTCACCGCTTCAACACTTCCGCTGATCACCAGTTGGCCGGGACAATTGTAGTTCGCTGGGATCACCACGCCTTCGATCGTGCGGCAGATCTCCTCCACCTTCTCATCTTCCATACCGAGCACAGCGGCCATCGTGCCGGGCTCGATCTCGCAGGCCTTTTGCATCGCATTGGCGCGCGCAGCAACGAGCTTCAATCCATCGCCGAATTCCATCGCACCCGCAGCGACCAGCGCACTGAATTCACCCAGTGAATGCCCGGCCACCATCGCCGGTTTGAACTCATCGGCCATCACCTTCGCCTTCACCACGCTGTGCAGGAAGATCGCGGGCTGGGTCACATTGGTCTTCTTCAGATCGTCCTCGCTTCCGCGGAACATGATGTCCGTGATGTTGAAGCCGAGCAGATCGTTGGCATGTTCGAACCAGACACGCGCGTTGCTGCTCGCATCATAAAGGTCCCTGCCCATGCCGGGGAACTGGCTGCCTTGCCCGGGGAAAACGTAGGCGGTCATTGGGGGAATTGGTTGGAGGTTGAGGCAGTTGGTGGTTGGAGGTTGAAATGCAGATCCGATCGAACCTCCGCCGGGTCTCCCGAGGTACGAAGGGACCCTGCGGCTGGTCAATCGCGCCGCCCGAACAGGCGCAGCAGCATCAGGAACAGGTTGATGAAATCGAGGTAGAGGCTCAACGCACCCATCAGCACCATCTTATTGGTGGTCTCGGTGCCGATCGCGGCGGTCTCGCCCATGCGCTTGAGGCGCTGCATGTCGTACGCGGTGAGGCCGGAGAAGATGATCACGCCGAGGATGCTGATCACGTAATCCAAGGTGCTGCTGCCCATGAACATGTTGACCACGCTGGCGATGATGATGCCGATCAAACCGATGAACAGGATGCTGCCGAGTTTGGTGAGATCCGTCTTCGTGGTGTAACCGGCAACGGCCATGGTCCCGAAGACCGCCGATGAGATGAAGAATACATTGACGATAGATCCGATCGGATAGATCAGGAAGATGTAGCTGAAGCTGATCCCCATGATCATGGAGAAAACCAGGAATGTCGCGAGCAACGCGGTGCTGCTCATCTTTTCTACCATTCCACCCATGACGAATACCAAGGCAAGCGGCGCGAACATCACCACATAACCGAGGATCGTGTGGCTGCCGGTCTCGAAGTTGATCAGGTAGCTGAGTTTGCTTAGATCACTGCCGAACCAATACGCCATCACGCCGCTGATGATCAACGCGGTGGCCATGTAGCTGAAGACCTTCGAAAGGAAGATGCGCACATTGGCCGCGCCATGTACATC
>JAEYYE010000377.1 GCA_023430945.1 Bacteroidota bacterium | reverse complement strand
TTCGTGGGATCGGCGTGGCGGTCATCACCAGCACGTGGGGCGGGATCTCGCTTTTCGCCCAAAGCCGTGCGCGCTGCGCAACCCCGAAACGGTGCTGTTCATCGATCACTACCAACCCGAGTTCCTGGAAGATCACCTTGTCCTCGATCAGTGCATGTGTGCCGATCAGGATGTGGATCTGGCCCAGGCGGAGCGCGGTGAGAATGCTCTTGCGCTCGGCCGGCTTCGTGCTGCCGGTGAGCAACCGCACCACGACCGGCATATCCTTTAGCATTCGGCTGATGCTCGCGAAATGTTGCTGCGCGAGGATCTCCGTTGGCGCCATCAACGCGCTCTGCGTTCCATTGTCCAGCGCGATCAACATGCTGAGCAGGCCGACCAGCGTTTTCCCGCTGCCGACATCGCCTTGCACCAGACGGTTCATCTGGCTGCCGGTAGCCATGTCCTTGCGGATCTCCTTCACTACACGTTTCTGCGCCCCCGTCAATTCGAAAGGAAGATGATGCTTGTAGAAATCGTTCACGTGGTCTCCGACCGTGGCGAACACTCTCCCACGCAGATCGCGCTGAAGCAATTGTTTCTGCTTCAGTAATTGAAGCTGGATGTAGAACAGCTCATCGAACTTGAGGCGCTTGGTGGCCTGATCCAACTTGCGTTGATCCTGCGGCGCATGGATCTGGCGGAAAGCCTCCTCGCGCGAAATGCCCCCGGCGAGATCGATCATAGCGCGATTCAGTGTTTCCGGCAGGCCGCCGATCACCTGAGCGAGCAGCGCCTTCTGCAACCTCCAGATCTGGCGGCTGCCCAACCCTTTGGCGCTGAGTTTTTCCGTGGTGCGGTAAACAGGTTGAAGTGCCGCCTCGAAACCCTGCTCCCATTGCGAAGCGAGCTCCAGTTCCGGATGCGGGAAGTTCACGCGGCCATGAAAGAAATTCGGTTTGCCGAAGAGGATGTATTCCTCACCCGGTTTCAACGAACCTTTCAGCCAGCGCGCGCCTTTGAACCACACTAGTTCCACCGATCCGGTTTGATCTGAGAATGAAGCGACCAGCCTTACCGATCGCTTTTCACCCACTGTGCGCAGCGTGCCGAGCTTTCCGCGCAACTGCGCCTGCGGTATCTCTTCGTTCAGATCGCAGATCTTCTGAAAGACGCTTCGATCGACATACCGAAAAGGAAAGTGTTGGAGCAGATCGCGATAAGTATGGATCGCCAGTTCCTTGCGCAACAGCTCCGCCCGCAAAGGCCCAACGCCTTTGAGGAATTCGATCGAAGTGTCGAGGATATCGGGCAAGGCGGCCGGAAATTACTTCGCGGCGGATCGAAGGAAGATGGATTAACGAATTGTAGAGGTATAGCAACCCATACTAGATGCTGACCTTCCGATCGGAATGCTTTGGGCGAATGCCGCGCCAAATGCGCGCGTCACCGGGCTATCCGTTACAAGTCCTCCCTGCGGTCCGGGCTTTCCACTACTATCCCTTTCGCAGATCCGGCATGGACAAGGAAAAGATCATCAGATCGCCCCCGCCCCCAGCATCAGCGCCGGCTCCTCCATGTAACTCTTGAAGCTCTGCAGGAATTCCGATCCGGTGGCGCCATCCACGGCGCGTGATCACAGCTTAGGGTCACCTTCATGGTATTGCCTATCACGATCTGCTTGCGTGCATTAGAGATGCACTTTCCGATCGTTCTATCCAGCCAGAACAAATTATACCTCTTGGTATAATACCACATGGTATAACTTTTTACCGAATGGTATAATACCTTTGGGTACAAGAAATAAGAAAAATGGATCGCGCCACATCGCCCTTCGATTTCGGCAACACGGTGAACACCGTGCGCTTCACCGATCGGACCGAGGATCTCCAGCGGCTCAAGGGGAACATGATCGCGGGAATAAATACCATCCTGATCAGCCCGCGCCGTTGGGGGAAAAGCTCATTGGTGGAACAGGCTGCCATCGAGATCCGCAAGGAACGCAAGAACTGCAGGGTGGTCGTCCTGGATATGTTCACGTGCAACACCTTCGAGGAATTCCTTGAACAACTGAGCCGGGAAGTGATCGCCGCGAGCAGTACCAAATGGGAGGAACAGGTGCGCAACGCGAAACTGTTCTTCAAGGCGATCACACCACGTGTTTCCGTCGGAGGTGAACTCGAGGGGGAACTGTCGATCGGTTTCGACTGGAAGGAGGCGAAAAAACACACTGGCGAGATCATGGACCTTCCCGAACGGATCGCAGCCTCAAAGAAACTGCGGCTCATCATCTGCATCGATGAATTCCAGAACCTCGAAGGCTGGGGCGAGCCCCTGCGCGTGCAAAAGCTCATGCGGGCGCACTGGCAGCGGCAAAAGAACGTGACCTATGTGCTCTATGGTAGCAAACGACACATGATGGCCACTTTGTTCGATGACAGCGCAAGCCCGTTCTACCGCTTCGGCGATATCATATGGCTGGATAAGATCGGGATAGAGCATTGGACCCGCTTCATCGTGCAACGCTTCAAGAGCACGGGCAGAACGATCGATGCTTCGCTTGCGAACGCACTCGCCGGAAGCATGGGTTGCCATAGCTGGTACGTGCAACAACTCGCCCATTTCACCTGGAACCTCACCAAACGCAAGGCAACACCTGACGCATTGGAGCGGGGCATCCAATTGGTGCTGGATTCCAACCGCCCGCTCTATCAGTTGATGTGCGAAACGCTCAGCTCAACCGCCCTCAATGTGCTGAAGGCCATCGGCAACGGCGAAACTCGACTGACCGCGCAGGATGTATTGCAGAACTACAAACTGGGGACCCCGCGCAATGCCACGAAAGCACGGGACGTATTGATCGGCAAGGATATCATCGAGCGGACAAAGGATGGCTTCGCGTTCCTCGATCCGGGGTTCGAATTATGGTTCAAACGAGAATTCCTCGGTCAGCCGGTGGTGTTGAAGCTCAATGCGTGAAGGTGCGAGCGATCGCTCCCATCAGATTATACCCTGGGGTATTATACCGGTTGGTATAATGCTTCTGGTGCAGAATGATCCAATGAATATATCCCCGATCGGTTCCAAATGGGATCTGTCAAGAGAGCTTTCTTGATCCCCCCTCAGATCGCCCCCGCCCCCAACATCAGCGCCGGTTCCTCCATGTAGCTCTTGAAGGTCTGCAGGAATTCCGATCCGGTGGCGCCATCCACCACGCGGTGATCGCAGCT
>JAEYYE010000100.1 GCA_023430945.1 Bacteroidota bacterium | reverse complement strand
TCCCGTGCCTTTGCTGGAAACGGGAAACAGCCATGGCTGTTCCTTCATCGTATGTGGTGGAAAGGGCGATGGATGTATCTCGCGCAGGTTCGAGATCACCGGTCAGTTGCAATCTTTCCCTGATCAGCGGGATCGATGGATCTTTCTGTCCCGGTTCCACCATCTTCTTCTTTCCACCCAGGGCGATCGGTGCCCATGCACTATCCTTCAGCGCCGCATACTTCTTCAACTGTTCGCGTAGAAGATCGAATTGTGGATGCACAGGCACAAGGTCATCCAGATCCATGCGGCCTTGCGTGATCGAATCGATCCAGCGTTGCAGATCACGTTTTCGCGCAGGTATGTACCAGCTCAGATCCTTCAATCGCTCCTGTGATCGCCGATCGAATTTCTTTTCCGCAAGCTGCTGGAATTTCGCGGTCATCAGGATATCGAGACCTGCGATCGTTGTCTTCTTCCCGCGCACGGCTTGTACAAGTTCACCGCCCAAAGCTGCGATGGTCTTGTGCACCGTGTCGTTGGAATTGATCAGTGAAAGGAACGGCCCTGCAAAACCGGAAAGTGAATCGTTCACGAACCAGGCCAGCTGATGATCGCGGCGCTCGTAGAACTCCCGGATCCGTTGCGGGTCCCGAACTTCTTTGGAGAGATCGGCAAGTGATCGCTCCAATTGCGCACTGTCCAAGGTCAACGATGTGTAAGGTTGATCGGAAGCGAACAACGATGCCTTCTTCAGATACTCAGGTTCGGGATCGGCCTTCTGGGTTACATCCCCGTCGTTGCGATCGCAGGAGATGAAAAATAGCGCGATGAGAACTTGAATGAAAGGAATGCGAAGCATGCCGCAGATCGGCAACAACTGGGCCGATCGGTGCTAGCCGTGCACGTACAAAAGCGCACCATTGGCAAGCAGATCGATCATTATAGGCATGTCGGCCCGGCTCACTGCCGGGCAGCCCCAGCTTCTGCCAAGCCGGCCGTTGGCCTTTATGAAAGCATCGCTCACATAATCGGCGCCGTGCAGGATCACTTCTCGTGCGAGCGCATTGTCGTTGCTCCCTTTATCGAGTCCGTATAGCAGCAGTGCCGGGCCGTGCTTCGGGCTGGTGATCTGCGCGCCAACGCGATACAATCCGAGACTCGTCTGGTGTGAATCCTGCTTGTTGCTGAAGTGTTCGGCCATCAATGCACCGCTCTTCTGGCCGTGGGCGACATAGGTACGAAGCACCAGCTTGCGCGACTTCAGATCGATGACGTACAGGCGCTTCGCGGTACTTGGCTGGCTCATATCAGCGATCGCGAGAATGGCAGCATCGGATTTTTCCATTAGCGCACGATCGTACCCGGCCTGGAATACCGACTCTTCGATCTGGCCCGGCAGGCCAAGTTCTTCGAACAGGGCCGTTGCGGAAACCATCGTTCCCTCACCAGCACCGTGCACCAATGGCGCAGGGCTTCCGCCTGCAGCAGCAGGAGTGAGGTGGAAAGGAAGCAGGAGAAATACGAAAAGAAGCGATCTGGTCATGCGGTCAGGTGAGGGATGGGTCCGGTGGTTGGTGGTGCATTCCCGGCTACATGAAATTACGCGATCGGCATGATCCGGGCAACCTCGGATCCCTCATGGGGAAGCATTTCTCGACGGATCGGGAGCACATGCCGATGGATCCGGTATGAAGGGAGATGATCGTAAATGAAAAAAGCCCGCAGAAGCGGGCTCATTTCAGGTTGTGGGGTACGCTTACTTCTTCGCGGTGGCCTTGCGGGCGGCCGGCTTGGAAGCGGAAGCTTTTTTCGGCGCAGCTTTCTTGGCAGCCTTCTTGGCGGCTTTTTTAGCTGGAGCCTTTTTCGCAGCTGGTTTCGAAGCTGCGGCCTTCTTCGCCTTTGGAGCAGCTTTCTTCGAAGCGGCTTTCTTGGCAGGCTTGGCAGCCTTCTTTGCGGTTTTCTTAACGGCCATTGGTAAGAGATTTGCGCCAAACGTACTGTGGCCGATCACCCGCTGGAATGGATCGCGACGGAAATGGATCAACGGCCGGATGTTGATAGCGAAAAAAGCAGATCCAAGCCGGACCGGTTATTATCCAGGCAGTTCGGCGATCATTTGCTCCAGCACCTGCCGATCCATTGGTTTCACCATATGTGCATCGAAGCCGGCTTCCATGGATCGGCGCCGATCGTGATCCTGCCCCCAGCCGGAAAGTGCGACGATGCGCACATTCTTTCCCCAGGATTCAAGCCGCATCCGTTCGCATGTCTCGCATCCATCCATCAATGGCATGCCTATGTCCATGAGGATGAGTTCGGGTGCAAGTTCTTTCCCGACCTCCAGCGCACGCTGGCCATCATTGGCCACCTTCACGACATGGCCCGTGGCTCGCAGGATCTGGGCCAGGGTTTCAGCAGCGTCCAGGTTGTCGTCCACTACCAGGATGCGACGTTTGCGTGCAGTACGCTCTTGCAGCGGCCCCGTTCTTCCTTGTGGATCCTGCCGACGTTCCTTCGAGAGTGGAAGCTTCACGACGAACTCACTTCCTTTTCCCGTACCATCGCTCATGAGCTCGATGCTTCCATGATGCATCAATACGAGCCTTTTGGCGATGTTGAGGCCGATGCCAAGCCCGCCGCCGGATCGTGCCTTGGGCTCCGGATCCACCTGCGCGAACATGTCGAACACGCGGTCGATCGCTTCCTTTTCTATACCGATGCCATCATCCTTCACGGTGATCACGGCCTGACCGCCTGCCCGTTCCAAACGCAGTTCGATGTGACCACCTGGCGGTGTGTATTTGGCGGCGTTGTTCAACAGGTTGGAGATCACCTGCATCAATCTGTTCGAATCGCCGTTCACAGTGAAGGTGCCCGGCGCCATATGTACCTTCAGGTGATGGCCGTGTTTGTCGATCAGCGGCCGGCTGGCTTCAATCGCCATGGCGAGCACCGAGGTGAGGTCGACCAGTTCCAGCCGCAGATCGAATTTGCCGCGGCTGATGCGCGAGAGGTCCATCAGATCGTCCACCAGGCGGACCATGTGCTGCAATTGCCGCATCATCATCACACGCGTGGTCTCCATCGATTCGGGGTCTTGCATCGATGGGTCCATCAGGTACAACCCGTTCATGATCGGCGAGAGCGGATTGCGCAGCTCGTGCGCGAGCGTGGCGAGGAAATGGTCCTTCTGCCTGCCCGATTCCTCCAGCGCGGCCTGGGTCCGTGCACGCTGGGTCACATCACGGATCACCGCCAGATGTCCGATCGGCCTGCCTTCCGCAGATCGCAACAGGCTCACGCTCGATTCCACCTGTATCTCCGATCCATCGCGGGTGGTATGTATGTTCTCTCCACGCCAGTGGTCGGTCTCAGCAAGCGCCTTTTCGGCCTTCGCCTCATCATCGGGATGGATCCACCGGTATGAGTACATGGCGCCTACCGGAAGGCCCAGGACCTCGGATGATGTAACGCCGTATTGCTGCTCCGCAGCAGTGTTGATGTAGGTGATCCGGTGATCGTTGTCCAGGGCCACCACTGCTTCATTGATCTGTGCAAGCACCTGTCCCCTGAAACGGTTCGTTTCAGAGATGGCGCTGTCCAACGTATAGATCTGTCCGCCGTCCACCAAAGCATCAACGCCACCCTCGCGGATCGCACGCAACGTATCCAGCGCTTCGGCAAGCCGGATCCGCAGATCCTCATTCTCGGCGGTGAGCATCGCGATTTGCGTACCGGTCTTGTCGTTGCTGTCGCGCATGAAGTTATTGGAGCAGGGGCTCGATACCAAGCCCATTCAATACCATGTTGGTATCGGACATGTCGCCGATCATCCGTTTGTGACCGCGAGGCTTGATCTGCAGCAAGGTAGGCAGTGATATGATGTTATCTTCCTTCGCACGGCCCGGATCGATGGAAAGATCGATCACCTGCAGGGTATAACGGCCACTTAGATGCCGCTCGCAGATGTTGCGTATGTTCACCAGGGCGCGTGCCGATATCGCGGTGGGGCCGGCGATGTACAGGCGAAGCAGGCAATGCAACTCCTCCTGTACCGGCCCACCTATCTGTTCCATGCAGGGTGATCAGTATTGCAGAGGTACGAGATTCAAGCCTACCAGCACTTTCTCCTCGTTCGAAAGATCGCCGATGATCTTCCGGATCGGTTCAGGGAGCTTGCGTACAAGGGTAGGCACTGCTATGATCTCGTTGGCCGAGGCAGCGCCGGGATCGGTGGTGAGGTCCACGATCTCGATATGGTAACGACCGGCCAGATGTTCTTCACAGATGCGCCTCAAATTACGCAAAGCCGTGGCTGAGCGCGGTGTTTCACCAGCCACATAGAGCCGCAGTTGCCACTCCGCTCCTGCAGTGCCATCTTTTCCCGTTCCTGTAGCAGATCGCTCGTCGCTCATTGT
Organism: Bacteroidota bacterium; assembly: GCA_023430945.1. Taxonomy (GTDB): domain Bacteria; phylum Bacteroidota; class Bacteroidia; order Flavobacteriales_F; family PHOS-HE28; genus PHOS-HE28. The sequence continues at coordinate 2,410 of JAEYYE010000100.1, read as the reverse complement.
AGTTTGTACCGATTGTACTTGACCGCCAATTTATTCAACCCAGCCGTTCGATCCAAGCCTCGTCCGTAAGAACAAGCCCGTTGTTGGACATGTCGATCTTCACGATGCGATCGGAATGCTGCATGCCCCTTGATTTTTGAATGAGCAGCGTGCGGGTGTTCTCGCCCTTGCTCTCATGGTTCCGCAACAGGATCCAGGTGTCCATCAGGGAGCTTACGTTCATTTGAAGATCGTCCACGGTCTTGGAGGAACCATCAACGAGGTTGGTGAGCACGGCGGTGATGTTGAGCTGCTTCAGCATATCGATCACACGGATCAGGGTGGGTTTCACGCCGCGGGATTCATTCTCCAGCGTAAGGCTGCTGATCGGGTCGATCACAACGAGTGCGGGCTTGAACTTCCTCACATGTTCGTGGATCTGCACCAGATGCTGCTCCAAACCCTGGAACGTGGGGCGCGATGCATGTATCTCCAGAAGACCCTTATCGATCCACGATCGAAGTTCGAGCCCGATGGAGTTCATGTTACGGATGAATTGAGCGGGTGATTCCTCATAAGTGAAGAAGATGCAACGTTCACCGCGCCCGCACGCGGCGTTAGCGAACATGGCGGCCATCGTTGTCTTGCCTGTGCCGGGCATGCCGCTGATCAGTATGCTGCTTCCGCGGTACACGCCTTTCCCATCGAGCATCTCATCCAGCTTCACCACACCGGTGGAGATCCGTTCGGTGGAAGCAGTGTGTTCCAGGCGAAGGGAGGTGATCGGCAGTATGGAGATACCGTTGGAATCGATCAGGAACGGGTATTCATTCGTGCCATGTGCCGATCCGCGGTATTTCACCACGCGCAACCGCCTGGTGGAGATCTGGTCGCTCACCCGGTGATCGAGAAGGATCACACAATCAGCCACATATTCCTCGAGCCCATAACGGGTGAGCGAACCATCGCCACGCTCTGCCGTGATCACGGTGGTAAGGCCGCGATCCTTCAACCAGCGGAAGAGCCGTCTGATCTCCGATCGGAGGATCGCTTCATTGGCGAGGCCGGAGAATAACACTTCGATGGTATCGAGCACCACACGCTTCGCCCCGATCTTGTCCACTGCATGGCCAAGGCGGATGAAGAGACCTTCCAGATCGTATTCGCCGGTCTCATCGATCTCGCTTCGTTCCACATGGACATGATCGAGCAAAAGTTTTCCATCATTCTGCAACTGCACCAGGTCGATCCCCATCGAACTCACGTTCTCGGCGAGTTCCCGAGGGTTCTCCTCGAACATGATGAATACTCCCGGCTCATTGTGTTCCGTGGCGCCTTTCACCAGGAATTCCGTTGCCATCAAGGTCTTTCCACAACCTGCGGAGCCGCAGATCAACGTAGGCCGCCCTGCGGGGAGGCCGCCATTGGTCAATTCATCAAGACCTTTTACACCGGAAGGAGCTTTTGCCAGATGCGGTTTCAACTGGATCATTATAAGAAGCAGGATCCGAAGATCTATCGAATGGATGAATGTGTTGCAAAAGGGCGCATACAAAAGTAATTCCAAGCATGCCACGATCGGTCTGCCGCACGCCGGGGACTAACTTTGCCGACGCTCCGGAATGCCTGCGAAGACCTTTGCCACACAGCGATATTGGAACAATACGTTGCTGGTGATCTGGGCATCACCGTTCCTTGTTCTGGCAGGTGTTCTGGTGCTGGCCATGCATGGAAATTTCGCCGCACTTTTCATCGCGGGCGGCATCATGGTCCTTGGGCTTGCGATCGCCCTGTGGCGCGATCTGGGGGATCGTTGCAACTATACGTTCAGGTCCGATCGGCTGATCCTTGAGAAGAAGGGCTCGAGAACGGAGATCCCGATCGATGAATTGCTTGATGCCAGTCTCGTGGATCGGCTCGCTGCCCGGGAGTATGTGCGGCAACGTGCCGCGGCGCTGGCCGGCGGAAAAGGTGAACACCAGGCGGCGATCGATGGAATGATGCGTTATTGCACGGTGGATATCGGGATCACCACGTTCACATTCGGGCTGGGCAGATCCATCACCGATCGGCTGCCTTCAGCACGGCACGACCTTGTTCTGCTCCGTGCCAGGCAGGGCGATCTTGTTCTCACGCCGCGCTACACGCAGGACTTCGTGGAAACGATGGGCCGCCTGATCGGTGCGCGGCGGGGAGCCTGATCAGTTGTACCTGATGTTCTGGCCGATCCGCAGGATGCTGCGTTGGCTCAAACCGTTCATGCGGCACAATCTGGTGACCGTGGTGCCATGCCGCCTCGCGATCGAGGAGAGCGTATCGCCCGAGCGCACCTTATGGAATTTGCGGGCCGCGAGCGAAGCTTTCGCCCGTGCGATCTCCGCGAACGTGCCTTTGTGGATGTCGAACGTCTTCGCCTTCAACGTACCGTTCT
>JAEYYE010000174.1 GCA_023430945.1 Bacteroidota bacterium | reverse complement strand
CACATGTACGATCCTGCCCTCTTCGTTGTCGAAGAACACCAGGTCCCCGGGTTCGCACAGATCGAGCATTTCCACCGGATCGCCTTCTTCCGCCTGCTGTGAAGCATCGCGTGGCAGATAGATCCCCATCAGGATGAAGATCATCTGTATGAGGCCACTGCAATCTACTCCCCACGGCGTGCGGCCGCCCCAGAGGTACGGTGCGCCGAGGAAAGGGTGCAAGTAAAGCTCCATCAGATCGGCGCGCTCCAGATCGGGTCTGTGGTTGGTAACGGCTTGTACAGGGATCCGGCGGCCGTCCCAAAGGATCGTACCGTTCTCATAGAAGGGAAGCACCGCGCCGTAAGGAAGTACCACCTGCCTTTCACCCAGATCCACGATGCTGTTGCCTGCTCCAACGATCACACGCAGATCGGGATCATCGTTCGGTGTTGCGGTCTGGTGGATCTGCTTGTTGTCCACCCAGCCTTCGTAACCATCATGATCGAATTGGAGCCTGGTCCATTTCTCCGTTCGTTCCAGCACTTCAGCGGTTTCACCAAAAAGCCATTGCGAGACCATTTCCGATCGGTCGGAAGGTTCCTTGCGCACGGGAACGATCGAGAGTGGGCAGATCACAGAGCTCATGAACGAAAGTTAGCTTGTGAATGGATGATGGTGAATGGTGATTGGTGATTGGTAAATGAATAGGATCAGATCCCAGCAGTCCATTCACCATTCACTACTCCCTAATCACCTCTGATCAACCGCTTCGATCACCATGGCACTTGCGCCACCGCCACCATTGCAGATCCCGGCCGCGCCAAGTTTCTTACCCTGATTGCGCAATGCGTGCAGCAAGGTCACGATGATGCGTGCACCGGAAGCGCCCAGCGGATGGCCCAGTGAAACCGCTCCACCGTTCACGTTCGCCTTCTTCGGATCGAGCTTCAGTTCACGGTTGTTCGCGATGCCCACAACACTGAAGGCTTCGTTCAGTTCCCACAGATCGATCTGATCGTTATTGAGTCCGGCCTTCTTCAGTGCGATCGGCAGGGCCTTGGCTGGCGCGGTGGTGAACCATTCAGGTTTCTGTGCAGCATCGGCGTAGCTCACGATCCTCGCGAGCGGCTTGATGCCGAGTTCCTTCGCCTTTTCTGCGCTCATCAATACCACCGCGGCAGCGCCATCGTTCAATGTGCTCGCGTTCGCTGCGGTCACAGATCCGTTCGGATCGAACACCGGCTTAAGTCCCGGGATCTTGTCGAACTGCACCTGCTTGTATTCCTCGTCCTCCGCGAACTGGACCGGATCGCCTTTACGCTGCGGAACCGGTACGGGAACAACTTCATCCTTGAAACGGCCTTCCTTCCAGGCGGCTGCGCTGCGCTTGTAGCTTTCGATCGCGAACGCATCCTGATCCTCCCGGCTGATGCCGCATTCCTTCGCGCAGAGCTCGGCAGCGTTGCCCATGTGGTATTTGTTGTAGACATCGGTGAGGCCGTCCTTCACCATGCCGTCGATCAGCTTCATGTCGCCGAGCTTCTGTCCGGTGCGGCCGGTGGCCATGTAGAATGGCACCTGGCTCATGTTCTCCATTCCGCCAGCGACCACCACATCGTTATCACCGGCCATGATCGTTTGAGCGCCGAGCATGATCGCCTTCATTCCGCTTGCGCAAACCTTGTTCACCGTGGTGCAGGGAACGGTCTCCGGCAATCCGGCGAAGATCGCGGCCTGTCGAGCTGGAGCCTGGCCAACGTTCGCCTGGAGCACACAACCCATGAAAACCTCATCCACCGACTTGGGATCGATGCCACTGCGGCTCAGCGCTTCCTTGATCACGGTCGCACCCAACTGTGTTGCGGGAACGCTGGAGAGTGAACCAAGGAAACTGCCGATCGGCGTACGGACCGCTGCTACGATAACGACTTCTTTTGCCATGAAATGCGGGGCTTCTTTGAAATGTGGGGCAAAGGTAGGAAGCACTGAAAAGACGGATCGCTATATTTGCGGCCCCGCAGCGGGCGGGTTCCACTGGAGAGGTGGGTGAGTGGCTGAAACCAGCAGTTTGCTAAACTGCCGTACGGGGTCAACCTGTACCGAGGGTTCAAATCCCTCCCTCTCCGCAGCAGCGAGAAGCCGTAGGTGAAGACCTGCGGCTTTCTTGCGTAATGGCTGTGGGTGCCGTCCTGGCCTATCTCCTGATCTACTGAACCTTACAAAGGATGGAGCGTGGGCGATCCGCGTAGGCTTCCCAGCATACCATCAAAATAATGTTTAATGTTTTGAATAAATGATTAAACAATGCAGTAGTTTTGTTCCATCAAAATACAAAAACGTTAAACATGAAAACTCGATCACTCATTCTCACTGCGCTGTCGATGGCGCTCCTGACGCATGCAAGCGCCCAAACGGCCCGCGTACAGGTCATTCATAACTGCGCCGATCAGGCAGCCGCCGAGGTGGATGTCTGGTTGAACGACATCCTCCTGCTGGATGACTTCGCGTTCCGCACAGCCACTCCTTTTGTTGATGCACCAGCGGGAGTCCCATTCACCGTAGGCATCGCGCCTGCTTCCAGCGCTTCGGCCTCTGAAAGCATTTTCGAACAGACATTCACCCTTGAAGTGGATGGCAGCTACATACTCGTGGCAAGCGGGATCGTGAGCCCGGAAGGTTACATGCCAGCACCTGCTTTTTCACTGGAAGTATTCAGCGGAGCCCGGGAAACGGCTGTTGGACTAGGTACAGATCTGCTAGTGTACCACGGAAGCACCGATGCACCTGCGGTGGACGTGTATGAGGCGGCCGTGCTGAATGCAACGGTGATCGAAGATCTTGCCTATACAGATTATGCAGGGTACCTGGAAGTGCCCACGGTGGATCTTACGGTGCAGGTACGCACAGCGGATAATTCCACTATTGTAGCTGCTTACGATGCTCCGCTCGCGACCCTGAGCCTGGAGGGACAGGCAGTGACGGTGCTTGCTTCAGGATTTCTCGATCCCGCGATGAACAGTGATGGGGCCGCATTCGGTCTTTATGCTGCTCTTGCCACCGGCGGTCCTTTGGTACCATTGCCTGCAGCCGCACTTCCCGATCCAGCTCGGGTACAAGTGATCCATAATTCAGCCGATGCCGCCGCTGCGGAAGTGGATGTTTACCTGAACGGTTCCCTCCTGCTCGATGACTTCGCCTTCCGCACCGCAACACCGTTCGTCGATCTTCCTTCGGGCGTGGACCTGAGCGTTGCGATCGCACCTGGCAACAGCGCCAGCGTGGCTGATGCGATCGCCACCTATTCCTATCAATTGGAAGCCAATGGGACCTATGTGATCATTGCGAACGGTGTCGTGAGTGCCACTGGATACCAGCCGACCATTCCCTTCGATCTGTATGTGGCCGAAGGTCGCGAACAGGCCGCCATGGCCGGGAATACCGACATCCTCGTATTCCATGGGGTAACCGATGCACCAACGGTGGACGTGGCCGAGATCGCACTGCTTGGAGGTGCCGTGATCGTGGATGACCTGGCGTATGGCGAAACATCGCCCGGTTACCTTGAAGTGGGCACGGCCGATCTAGCCCTGCAGGTGCAGACCACGGACGGAACTCCGGTGAGCGTGCATGATGCACCGCTGGCTTCGCTCGGTCTCGATAACGCCGCGATCGTGGTATTGGCCAGCGGTTTCCTCGATCCAACCATGAATAGCAATGGTGCGCCATTCGGTTTGTGGGTCGCTCTGCCAACTGGTGGACCGCTGGTGGAGCTTACGATCACCACCTCCTTGGATGAGCAAGATCTCGGTTCGTTCACCATCTGGCCCAATCCAGCATCGGAACAAGTGATGATCGATCTGAACGGTATGGAGAACGCGACCGTGCGCATACTCGACAATTCCGGCCGCATCGTCGATGCTCCGCTCGGTGTGCAACAAAATGGTGGGCGCACCATTTTGGATCTGAATAACTACTCAGCGGGAAGCTATATTCTGGAGATCACGACCGGCGTGGGTATCGGCACTGCGAAGCTCCTCATTGAAAAGTAAGGTGCTCTTCCAAGGAAGAAGTTGGTGAAGTGAACTTGAACGGCCAATGGATCGGGCGATGTGATCGTTCGATCCATTGGTCATAATATTGAACGATCAAAGCGAACATGGTTCCACGCACACAATTCCAGATCCGCGACCTGGAGGAATTCTCCGGAGTGAAGGCCCATACCATACGCATCTAGGAAAAGCGGTACGGGCTCCTGGAACCGGCACGTACCGATACGAACATCCGCACCTACGGCATCAACGATCTGCGAACGATCCTCAACGTGGCCTACCTGAACAGGCAGGGCCACAAGATCTCGCGCATCGCTTCGCTCGATCCCGCCGCACGTGAGAAACTTGTGAACGAAACGGCACTGGCCGAAAAAAGCGGAGAGGGCACCCTCACTTCCTTGAAAATGGCGATGCTCGGTTTCGATGAAGTGCTTTTCGACAACGTGGAGGGAAAATACCGGGAAGCGAATGGTTTCGATCGGGTGGTCGAGGACCTTTACCTCCCGCTGCTGGAGCACATCGGGGTGCTCTGGCAGACCAGCGCGATCTGCCCGGCACACGAACATTTCATCAGCAACATCATCCGGCATAAACTGATCGCCGCGGCCAGCGCCATACCGCTACGATCGGTGCCGCGCACCACCACGTACATCCTTTTCCTTCCGCCGGATGAACTGCACGAGCTCTCGCTCCTTTACGTGAACCTGTTGTTGCGCCGTGAAAGCCATCGCACCATCTACCTCGGGCAAAGTGTACCGATCGAAGATCTGCGACAGCTCTCCGGAACGCCGATCCAGCACCACATCTTCATCACCTCACTAACGTCATTTCCTGCCCTGCCGGAATTGGAGCGCATGATCAACGAACTCGCAACCATGCTTCCAGCCGATCACAACAGCATCTGGCTCGCCGGCCGGCGTACTGCGGAATTGGATCCAGCGAAATTGCCAAAAGGTGTAATGGTATTCCATGATCTGAATGGCTTGAAGAAGCTTCTGGCCGAAGGATCGGCAGGCGGATGACTTCTCTGTCAGGAACGATCCGGATCGGTTTTCCCGGCCTGCGGTCCTGGCGCGGCAGCGATACCATCCTCATCCAGGGCCATAGGTGCTTCAACGGTCGCTTCCGATCCAGCCTCCGCAAGCTGTAGAGCCTTCTTCCGGCGTACACGTTGGAAAATGGAAAGTATCGGGGCGATCAGGATGTAAACCATGCCCGCCATTGCGGAATGTTCCCTTGGGAGCAGGAAGGCCACCAGGATCGAGATAAAGGCCACACCCACAAGAAGCAGGTGATCGTACATGTTGGTCTTCGTATGGAATATTTCCTCCCGGGTCAGATCCAGATCGGTGCTCCTCTTCAAGGCATGTCTGTACATGAAGGCGAGCAGCGCATAGATCAGCACCACGGCGGTTCCGTAGATGAGCATGAGCTCCCTGTACTGCCCCCGCTCGATCGCAGCTCCGGCAATACCATTTTCAACGTGTTCATTCCCCATCACCAGCACGTTGAACAGGAATTTGAGCGGATATACATAGAACAGGATCACGAAAAGCAGGGTTGCGTTCAGGAGGATCGTGGGAAGATCGTTGAGCCCATAGCGCCTGAAGAACCGATACTGGAAATACCATACCTGGAAGAGCAGTACGAAGCATAGGCCGAAAGCGAAGAAACCGCGCATGATCAACAACAGTTGATCGAAATTGCTCGGCACTTCAAGAGCCACGATCAGCAGTGTCAACGCAAAGCCGAAAACCGCATCACTGAAGGCCTCGATACGCGCTACCTCACGGCCGCGCCAACGGATGGGATCTTTCCCACCAGGGTTGTTCTCTGCCAGCCGTTCACCGAACATGAATGAAATGTATGACGATCCGCTCCAATGAAGGATGGTCCCGTTCCTCGAACAGCTTTCATCGCTCGGACCATTCCGTAGGAAATTCGCAATTTGCGTGGCATGCACCGCCCTGCTTCACCCCTGCTCGTTACGAAAGCCACCGGCGAGCTCGTTCCGTTCGACGTGGAACGGCTTCGCCGATCGCTCGAGCATTCCGGGGCCACGCCTGAATTGAGCGCACATGTCGCGGAAGCGATGCTTCCCAGGATCACGCAGGGCATGTCCACCCGCAAGATCTACCGCACGGCCTTCAGCCTGCTAAGCCAGCGATCCAAACGGCTTGCCGCACGCTATAGCCTGAAGCAGGCCATCATGGACCTCGGTCCTTCAGGCTACCCGTTCGAACGCTTCATCGCACGCATATTGGAGAAGGATGGCTATCGCACGCAGGTGGGCGTGATCCTCGCCGGCCGTTGCGTGGACCATGAGGTGGATGTGATCGCAGAGCGCGATGGCGCGCATTTCCTTATTGAATGCAAATACCATAACTCGCACGGGCGCTTCTGCGATGTGAAGGTGCCGCTGTACATCAATTCACGCTTCGCGGACATCGCCCAGAAATGGCACGAAGGCAGGGACGGGCGGCGTTTCGATCGCGGCTGGGTGATCACCAATACACGTTTCAGCAGCGATGCGATCAGGTACGGTGAATGTGCCGGTCTGCGTTTGATCGGTTGGGACGAACCTTCAAAAGGCAGCCTCAAGGACAGGATCGATCGCTCGGGACTGTACCCACTTACATGCATGCTCACCCTTTCGAAGGCTGAAAAGACACGCCTTCTCGAGAAGGACCTGGTGCTGGCGAGCGACATCGCCCAGCAGCCCGATATGCTTGAGCATGCCATGGTACGTGCGGATAAGGTCGCTGCGGTGCTGCGTGAAGCGGAGGAATTGTCCGGTTGAAACGTCCCGGACCGCAGATCCGATCGTCGATCGCTCCAAGCGGTTACCTTGCGCATGCTATATGGCCGAAAATCCCTTTCCCTTCAAAGGACTTACCGATGCCGAAGTGATCGCTTCGCGAAAGAAGTGCGGTCGCAATGTGCTGGAGGAAAGTGAGAACGGCAGCTTCCTGAAGGCCCTGATCGGCGCGGTCACCGAACCGATGTTCCTGCTTCTGTTCGCGGCGGCCACGATCTATTTCATCCTGGGCGAACCGGGTGAAGCGATGTTCATGCTGGCGGCGATCGTACTGGTGAGCGCCATCTCACTCTACCAGGATCAACGGAGCCGGCGCGCACTTGAGGCCCTGGCCAGGTTATCTCATCCGCTCGCGCAGGTGATCAGGAACGATCGGATCGTGGAGATCGATACGGCGGATCTGGTCGTGGATGACCTCGCGATCATTGCCGAAGGTGGTTTGGTGCCTGCGGATGGTGTAGTGATCCATGCCAACGATCTTTCCGTGAACGAATCTATTCTCACCGGCGAACCGTTCAGCGTGCAGAAGGATGTTTCCGGCGGAGAGGCCAGCGTTGTTCTTCGCGGAACGCAAGCCGTGGGCGGGCTGGCCGTTGTGCGCGTTACGGCGGTGGGTGGCGAGACCCGTCTTGGCCGCATCGGAGCATCGATCACCGCGATCAAGGAAAGCCGTTCGCCCCTGGAGTTGCAGATCCGCCGGTTCGTGCGCAACATGGCGATCATCGGTGTGCTGTTCTTCCTGATCGTGTGGGGCCTCAATTTCATCGCATCGGGCGAATGGCTGGATAGTCTGCTCAAAGGCCTCACGCTCGCGATGAGCATTCTGCCTGAAGAGATCCCCGTGGCCTTCACAACGTTCATGGCGCTGGGCGCATGGCGCCTGATGAAGCGCGATGTCCTGGTAAAGCATGCGAAGACCGTGGAAACACTCGGATCGGCAACGGTGATCTGCACGGACAAGACAGGGACCATCACGGAGAACAGGATGGAATTGATCGCCGTGTGGCCGGTGGGATCCGACGCTGCGAAGCCGGTCGGTGAATGGCGCTCGGTGGGAGCATCGCGCCTGATGGAAGTGGCGATGTGGGCGAGTGAACCCGTGCCCTTCGATCCAATGGAACAAGCCCTCCATGAAGCCTATGGATCGGTGGCCGAAACGGATGAACGACCCCGGTTCCGCATGGTCCACGAATATCCGCTGAGCGGAAAACCTCCGATGATGACGCACATCTTCGCGAACGACGCGGGGCGGCGGATCATCGCTGCCAAAGGTGCTCCCGAAGCGATCCTGGCAAGTTCCACATTGACCGATCGGGAACGTAGCCAGGTAAAGGCACAGGTGGATGCACTGGCTCAGAAAGGCTACCGCGTACTGGCCGTGGGTGAAGCGGATCCGATCGATGGCGCATATCCCAAGGAACAACAACAATTCGTCTTGAATTTCCTGGGTCTCGTGGCATTCCGCGATCCACCCAAAGCGAATATTCCTGAAGTATTGAACGGCTTCTACCAGGCGGGGATCCGCGTGGTGCTCATCACCGGCGACATCGCGGCCACCACCCGCGCGATCGCAGAGGAGGTCGGCTTCAAGATCGAAGGGGAAGCGATCGAGGGTGAGGTGATCATGGAAATGGGCGAGGCCGAACTTCGGAACGTGGTACGAAAGCACACGCTATTCACACGCATGTTCCCCGAAGCGAAGCTGCGCGTGGTGCGCGCATTGAAGCAACAGGGCGAGGTGGTGGCCATGACCGGCGATGGAGTGAACGACGGCCCTGCACTGAAGGCCGCGCATATCGGTATCGCCATGGGAAAGCGCGGAAGTGAACTCGCCAAGGAAGCAGCTGAGCTCGTGCTTCTGGAAGATGATCTTGGCCGTATGGTGGAGGCCGTGGAGATGGGCAGGCGGATCTACGCCAATTTGAAGAAAGCGATCCAATACATCATCAGCATCCACATCCCGATCATCCTCACCGTGGCGCTGCCGTTGCTGCTCGGCTGGCTTTACCCTAACATATTCACGCCGGTGCATGTGATCTTCCTTGAGTTGCTCATGGGACCCACCTGCAGCATCGCCTACGAGAACGAACCGGCCGAAGCAGGCATCATGCAACGGCCGCCGCGGCGCATGGATCTCACCTTCCTTTCCTGGATCGAATTACGCACCAGCATTGTACAAGGCCTGGTGATCACCGCCGGAACGTTGTTCGCTTATCAATACGGCGTATGTGAAGGGTTTGGCGAGGACATGACACGGACGCTTGTGTTCACTACGCTCATCATCGCCAACATCGCGCTTACGTTGGTGAACCGATCGTTCCATTATTCGATCATTGCCACCATCAGGTATGAGAACTGGTTGCTTCGCACGATCATCTTAACAACGATCGCATCACTGCTCTTCCTCCTCTATGTACCGATCGCGCGCGACTTCTTCGAACTGGCATCGCCTTCAGTCGCACAATTGGGTTTTGCCATCGCTTTGGGTCTTATTTCCGTGCTGTGGTTCGAAGTGGTGAAATGGCGCCAGCGCAACGCCGCGTTGTAACGAGCCTTCCTGTTCCGATGGCCGTCTTCGTAAGTAACTTCACGTCGATACTATTATTCATTATCCATTCCGATGCATTATGGTAAAACGATCCAAAACCGCAGTTGAAAAAAAGCCTTCCAAAAGCACATCTCAACCGATCGATGTGATGCCGATGCTCGCCACGCTGGTCTCAAAACCGATCGATGATGAGGGTTGGATCTACGAAGTGAAATGGGACGGCTACCGCGCGCTTGGTTACATGCATAACGGATCCGCCGAGATCCGATCGCGCAACAACAAAGTGTTCACCGAGAAGTATTATCCGATCGCGCAGGCGCTTCGCGATTGGGGGATCGATGCGGTGGTGGATGGTGAACTGGTGGTGCTGCTCGAGAAAGGGATCGCCGATTTCAGCAGTATGCAGAACTGGCGCAGCGAAGCCGATGGACACCTCGTGTATTACGTGTTCGATCTGCTCTGGTACGATGGCCGTGATCTGATGAACGAACCGCTTCACGAACGCCGCGAGATCCTGGAGGAACTGATCGAAAAATTACCCGCCGGAAGTCCGATCAAACTGAGCGAACAGTTCGATACTTCGGGGAAGGAATTCTTCGAGCTGGCGGACAGGATGGGCCTGGAAGGGATCATGGCAAAACGGCTCGATTCGATCTACGTTCCCGATCGCCGATCGAAGGATTGGCTGAAGATCAAGACCGAGAAACGGCAGGAGGCGGTGATCGGCGGCTACACGCGCAACAAAGGTTCAAGCAAGCCTTTCAGCGCATTGCTTCTCGGCATTTATGAAGGAAAGCGTTTCGTTTCCGTGACGCCCGTTGGAACCGGATTTTCGGTGAAGCAGCAGCGCGAGATCCTCGATCGGTTGAAGCCGCTCCAGATCGATGAAAGTCCTTTCGATGTCGCGCCGAAATTCAACAGACCTTCCCGCTTCCGCCCGAACCCGCCGCCCGCCGAGGTGGTCTGGGTGAAACCCGTGATCGTGTGCGAGATCAGCTACCGCGAGAAGACGCCAGATGGCAATATCCGCCATCCGTCGTTCAAAGGCATCCGTGAGGACAAGAAGGCGAAGCAGGTTGTTTGGGAGATCCCGATCGCTCCGCCGATCGAAAAAGAAGAGAAGAAAAGCGCTTCCAGAAAGAGCGGAAAGCAGAATGTCTCCCGATCGGATGTGGTCGCCAAGGTGGAAAAAGGCGATCGAAGAACGCTGCTGAATCCAACGGAGGAAACCCAGGTGAAGGAGATCAACGGCCACCAGATCAAATTCACCAACCTGAGCAAACCCTATTGGCCGGAGGACAAGGTGAGCAAGCGCGACATGCTGAATTTCTATTACCAGATGGCGCCGATCATGCTGCCGTACTACAAGGGAAAACCGCAAACGCTGAATCGCTTCCCGAACGGCATCCACGGAAAAACATTCTACCAAAAGGATGTGAAAGGAAAGGCGCCGGAATGGATCGAAACGTTCCCGTACTACAGCCACATGGATCAGCGCGAAAAGGAATTCCTGGTGATCACCAACGAAGCGTCGATCCTCTACGTGGCTGGCATGGGCTGCATCGAGATCAATCCGTGGAACAGCCGAGTGAGCACGCCCGACAACCCGGATTGGTGCATCATCGATCTCGATCCGGACAAGAATACGTTCGATCAGGTGATCGAGTGCGCCAACGTGACCAAACAAGTGCTCGATGCGATCGATGTACCCGCCTACCCCAAGACCAGCGGCAGCACCGGCATGCACATCTACATCCCGCTCGGCGCGAAATACACCTACGAACATTGCAAGGAATTCGGCCGCGTGATCGCCAAGATCGTACACGCGCAGATCCCCGAATACACCAGCATCGAGCGATTGGTGCGCGACCGCGGCGGCAAGATGTACATCGATTTCCTGCAGAACCGTCCGCAGGCCACCGTCGCCGGCCCCTATTCGCTCCGCCCGAAACCCGGCGCTCCGGTAAGCACACCGCTGGATTGGAGCGAAGTGAGAAAAGGCCTCAAGATCACCGATCACAACATCCACAACATGGTGGATCGCGTGAAGGAGATCGGCGATATCTTCAAACCCGTGATGGGCAAAGGCATCGATCTGAAAAGAACGCTCAAGAAGATCGAGACGGTATTTGGAATGAAGTGGGAATTCAAAGGTAAACTTTAGTTGAAGGCTGAAGGTTGAAGGTTGAAGGTTGAAGGTTGAAGGTTGAAATTGGCGACTGCAAATAGCTACTGATCTCAACTGCCGATCGCCAACTGCAAACTGATCCTTGAGGTTCAAGAGGGCGCACGGGCGTGAAAAGCACGCCGTCGGGCTAGGAGTTCATCCTGAGCTTGCCGAAGGGCTGCAAGGCTTCGGCCGCTAAAACGCGGCCTGTAGGCTTCCGCTTCTATCCCTCGCGCAACATCCGTCACACGAAGCTCATCGTCACTGGATCGAACTTCATTCCTGCTTGCGCGAAAGCGCTTTCCAAGATCTTCTCGTCGATCGCAGCTTTCACGGTTCCGATCCAGACCCTTCCCTGATCCAGGATCATCAACCTGTCGCTGATCGCGATCGCCGTTTGCAGATCGTGGGTGGAGATCAATGCCGTCTTTCCGCTCGAATGCACGATCTCCCTCAGTAACCGCATGATCTGGACACGATTCACCAGATCAAGGAACGCCGTCGGTTCATCCAGCAACATCAGGGGCGTGTCCTGCGCGAGCGCGCGAGCGATCAACACTTTCTGCAATTCACCATCGCTCAGCGCCGCCACCGATCGCTGCGCGAACTGGGCCGTGCCCGTGGCTTCCATCGCTTCATCGATCTTCTGCCGATCGGCGGCGCCCAGCCTTCCCAAATGATCCGTCCAGGGCTGCCTTCCCAACGAGATCAATGTGCTTACATCGAGCAACCCCGTGGCGGGCCGGCCGGTGAGCACCACGCTTATCATCCGCGCACGTTCGGCGGCCCGCATCACGCCCACCGTTCGGCCATCGATCTCCATCGTTCCGGCAAGCGTTGGATGCAGCGCCGCGATCGTGCGCAGCAGTGTCGACTTACCGCTTCCGTTCACTCCGATCAACGAGACCAGTTCGCCGCGGAAAAGTTCGAAGGAAAGATCCTGCAGAAGCGGCTTCCGCCCGTAACCGATCGTGATCGATGCCGCCTTCAACAAGGTATTCATGCCATGCGTGCCCAGCGTTTTCCGCTGAACAATACCCAGGCGACCACCGGCGCACCGAGCAAGCAAGTGATCGCGTTCAACGGGATCGCATTGCCCATGGGTGGAAGGCGTGCGATCAGATCACAGAAGAGAGCCAGCGCACCGCCGCAAAGGATCGTGGCAGGCATCAGCCTGGCGTGATCGCTCGTGCGGAACAGCCCGCGTGCTACATGCGGCGTGGCAAGCCCGAGAAATGCGATCGGTCCGCAGAAGGCCGTGATCGTTCCCGCAAGTATCCCGGTGATCCACATGATGCGCCTGCGTGTGCGGGCCACATGAATGCCCACCGTCGCCGCATGGTCATCGCCGAGCAACAGCGCGTTCAACGGCTTGATCGAGAGCATTGCGCCGATCGACCCGAGTAGCACGGGCACCACCAGCAGCCCGATCCGATCCATGCCCACCCCGGCGAAAGAACCCATGCCCCAGATCACGAAACCCTTCAATGCCGCTGCCGGGCTTGCGACCTGCAGTACGCTGATCAAAGCTGAACACAAATAACCGATCATGAGCCCGATGATCAACAACGTGATGCCATCGCCAACGCGCCGATCAGCGAGCAGGATAAGCACCAGCACGCCCATCGAACCGGCGAGCGCGGCCACCACAAGCGGTGCATCGATCGGGATCGGAAGCCGCGACCAGAGCGGATGCGCGAGCATCACCACCGCGACACCAAGACTAGCACCGGAACTGATCCCAAGGACAGATGGTCCCGCCAGCGGGTTCCTGAACAAGGTCTGCATGAGCAATCCGCTTGCGGCAAGCCCACAACCTGCCACCAGCGCCGTGATAGCCTGCGGCAAACGCACTTCGCGAACGATCGATGCGAATTCACTCCCTTCGGCTGAGATCAACGCTGCGATCACATCTTCAACGGGAATGGCCACCGATCCGAGGAAAAGATGCGCGACGAACAGGAACACGCACGCGGCGAAAAGCAGGGTGAACGGCCAGATCGAACGCATGCGTGCGGTAAACTTACTGCGCATCGGCCGCCCTCATCGCATGTGCCGCTCTTTACCATGATCATGCGATTACATGGGGCGATCACGCGGGATACTTTCGCAGCCTTCAACACGAACCTGACGAGATGAGAAGTGCGTATGCGTTGATCTGGGTCTTATTTCTTTTTTCATGTTCCTCTTCCCAGGAAGAAGGATCGACCGGGCGGGATGAAGGGAAGCCGGTGGAAAGGGTCGTGAACCTGTACAGCCACAGGCATTACGACACCGACAAGGAACTCTTCGCCCTTTTCACCGAACGCACAGGGATCGAAGTGAACATTGTGCAGGCAGGCGATGATGAGTTGATGGCGCGACTGGAAGCTGAAGGTGCGAAAAGCCAGTGCGATCTGTTCATTACGGCGGATGCCGGAAGACTGGGGCTCGCCCAGCAACGCGGGCTTCTTCAACCGGTGAGAAGCAAAGTGCTCGAAGCGAACATTCCGGCCCACCTGCGTGATCCCGAAGGGCATTGGTTCGGCCTCACGATGCGTGCCCGCGTGATCGCCTACAACAAGCAAAAGGTGAACGGATCGGATCTGGGAACATACGCCGCGCTCACCGATCCGAAGTGGAAAGGCCGGTTATTGGTGCGCAGTTCCGAGAACGTTTACAACCAAAGCCTCGTGGCCGCCATGATCGAACGCAGTGGCGAACAGGCCGCCTACGATTGGGCGAAAGACATCGTGGCCAACATGGCGCGCCAGCCGCAAGGCGGCGATACCGATCAACTGCTCGCTGTGGCCGAGGGCATCGGCGATGTTGCGATCGTCAATTCCTATTATGTCGGCAAATTGATGGCCGGCACCGAACCCGAAAAGCAGCGTGCACGCGATGTACTCGCGGTCGCATTCCCTTCCATGGGCGGCCATGGTACACATGTGAACGTGAGCGGCGGTGGAGTTGCACGCCATGCACCGAACCCCGAGAACGCGATCGCACTGCTGGAATTCCTCATCAGTGACGAGGCTCAGGCGCTTTTCGCGGGCGGCAACAAGGAGTATCCCGTGAAACCGGGCATACCGATCCCGGCCGAATTGGCCGCCTTCGGGGAATTCACCGCCGATACGCTGGACCTGGTGGTACTTGCACGGAACAACGCACAGGCCGTAAAGATCATGACCGCCGCAGGCTGGCGGTAAGGCTGCATGCAGGGGATCTTCGGCCGCGATCGCATTCCGTTCACATTGATCTCGCTGCTGGCGTTGGTGCTGGCGATCCCGCTCTTCGTTGTTCTTACGGCCCCGCTGCATTCCTCTGCACCGGAATGGCCGCACGTATCCACCACCATTCTTCCAGCGCATCTTTGGGAAACGCTCCAGCTTTGCGCGGGTGTGCTTTGCATCGCGCTTATCATAGCAGTACCCAGTGCATGGCTGGTGGCAGCGTGTGATTTTCCTGGCCGTTGGATCTTCAACTGGGCACTGGTGCTGCCACTGGCCTTGCCTACGTACATAAGTGCCTTCACGTACGCCGATCTGCTCGGCCCCACGGGAGGTTTGAGCCAGCAGCTCCACGAGCTTACGGGTATCAGGATCGATGTGATGAGCCTTGCCGGGCTCTCCTTCGTGCTCGCATTCGTCCTCTTTCCATACATCTACCTGCCTGCCCGTGCGGCGTTCAGCAAGGGCATGGCTTCGCAGCTCGAAGCTGCACGCACCCTCGGCGCCAGCGGTCTGCTGCGGTTCAAGCGGATCGCGCTACCCCTCGCAAGGCCGGCGATCGCCGGTGGATCGATCCTTCTCCTGATGGAGACCCTGAACGATTATGGTGCGGTGAAATATTTCGGGATCCGAACGCTCACCACCGGGATCTTCAGGAGTTGGGGCGGCCTGTACGATACCGGAAGTGCGCTGCGGTTGAGCATGGTGCTCCTTGGTCTGGTAGGCCTGCTGCTCTGGCTTGAAGTGCGCTCGCGCAAAGGCATACAGCAGATCACCGATCAGGTACCCGCAGCGCGATCCAGGTTGAAGGGGCTGCCGGCATTCCTGGCCTTTGCATGGTGTACGCTGATCTTTGTTCTCGGGGCAGCGCTTCCGATCGGAAAGATCGTGGCAGATGTGATCGGCGATCGTGATCTGCGCTCATTGGAAGCCACGTTGCCCGCCTTCTGGAATACGCTCTACATCGCTTCGCTGGCCGCGATCTCCACACTTTCCATCGCGATCCTCTTCACGTTCAGGAAACGGTATCGCCGCCGATCGGACCTGGCGATCTGGATCGCACGATCGGGCTATGCGATCCCCGGTGCGGTGATCGCCATCGGCGTAATGGCCGCGGCAGGCTGGATCGATCGGCAGACCCCGGCCGGCCATGCCATGATCGGCACCATCGGCCTGCTTACCTATGCGTTCACCGCGCGTTTCCTCGCCGTTGGAACGCAGCCGCTCTTCAATGATCTGCGCAACCAGAGCACCGCGTTGGATGAAGCTTCGAAATTGCTCGGTGCATCGGCCTGGCGAAGCTTCACACGGATCAATCTTCCGTTATTGCGTCCCGCATTGCTGGCCGCCGCCCTCCTCGTTTCCATCGATGTGATCAAGGAATTGCCGCTCACGCTGATCCTTCGTCCGTTCAACGTGCATACGCTCAGCACCCAGGCATACGCCTTTGCCTCTATCGAGCAACTGCGTGAAGCTTCGTGGCCGGCATTGCTGATCGTGCTTTGCGGAGCGCTGCCGGTGCTGCTGCTGGAGCGGCTTCTCGCCTACCGGAAACGCTGAGATCTTCCAACGATCCGTTCATCCGTCGCAGAGGCCATCCATCGATCGGGCGCGGCGTGGAGTTCAATGGCTGAGTACCTTCGGCTCATGCGCATCGCGTTATATGGTTATGGGAAAATGGGCCGTGCGATCGAAGCGGCTGCGATCGAACGCGGCCACGAGATCGTGCTTCGCGTTGGATCGAAGAATGCGGGCGCATCACCGAAAGATGCCGATGTCGCCATCGAATTCAGCAAACCGGAGGAAGCGGTGCGCAACATCGGGCTGTGCCTTTCCGACCATGTGCCGGTGGTGGTGGGCACCACGGGATGGTACGACCGGATGAATGAAGTGAAGCGGGCGATCGATCAACAGCACGGGTCGCTGTTGTGGGCAAGTAATTTCAGCCTTGGCGTGAACATCTTCTTCCGCCTGAACCGGGCACTGGCGGCGATGATGGAGAAACACCGTTACGCGGTCCACATCGATGAGATCCATCATGTGCACAAGCTCGATGCACCGAGCGGCACAGCAATCACCCTGGCGCGCGATATCGATCTGCGCAACAGCCGATACAGCGGATGGGAACTCGCTTCGAGCGAATTGGTCCATACGGATCGTGAAGATGCCGATCGAAAGGAATATCCGGCGCGTGACCATTTCGTAGACGGGCAGATCGGCGCTGAAGCAGCACTTCCGATCCCGATCCTGAGCGAGCGCGTGGGCGAAGTACCGGGCAAACACGCGGTGACCTGGAACAGCCGCAACGACCGGATCGTGATCACGCACGAAGCCTTCGATCGCAGCGGTTTCGCGCAGGGCGCCGTGGTGGCGGCCGAATGGTTGCGCGGCCGCAAAGGCCTGTTCACCATGGATGATGTTCTGGGTGCATGAATATCAACGACCTTCGCGTGCCATAGATCAGAAATCAGTTCCAAGGAATAGATGATCCCCTACCTCTTTCTACTCGCATACATCCTCGTGCTTTTCGCATGTCTTTGGAAGCTCTTCCAAAAGGCTGGCCGGCCGGCATGGGCCGGATTCGTTCCGTTCTACAACATCGTGGTATGGTTGCAGATCAGCGGCAAGCCGTGGTGGTGGGTCTTCCTTTTCCTGGTGCCGGGTGTGAACCTGCTCATGTTCATCATCATGAACGTGAACATCTCGATCGTACTGGGTGAACGTGAAGTGAAGGACCATCTGGTGATGGTGCTGCTTCCGTGGGTGAAGATCCCACAGCTGGTCTTTTCAGATCGGCAATATGTGGGGCCGGTGCCTGCAGAGAAGCGCAAGCGCGGCCTGCTCGGCCAGTGGGGCGATGCGATCCTTTTCGCCGTTATCGTGGCTACCGTTTTCCGAACGTTCACCTTCGAGGCCTTCACCATTCCAACGCCTTCCATGGAAAAAAGCCTGTTGGTGGGCGATTACCTCTTCGTGAGCAAATTGAGCTACGGCCCGCGCATGCCGATGACGCCGGTGACCTTCCCGTTCACGCATCACACCATGCCGTTCACCACGTCCACGCCTTCGTTCGTTACGTGGTTCAGCCAGCCGTACCGCAGGTTGCCCGGCTTCGGCGTGCCCGAGCGGGGCGATGCCATGGTCTTCAATTTCCCGGAAGGCGACACCGTGGTGGCGAATTTCCAGAACCAGAGCTATTACCAACTGGTGCGCAATTATGGAAGGGAGAAGATCCACGATCCGAATTTCCGCATGTTGAACATGGTGGATGGCCGCGTGGTGAACATGCCCACAGGTGGCATACTGGTGCGGCCGCTGGACAAGAAAGAGAACTACATCAAGCGCTGCGTTGCGCTCGCCGGTGATTCGATCGAGGTGATCAACGGCGTGCTGCATGTGAACGGTGAGGCGGAGAACTTTCCACCGGAAGCCCAATACGGCTATGAATTCGTAGTGAAGGAGAAGTTCAACGAGAAGCGGTTGAAGGAGATGTTCGACATAAGCCCGGACGACATACAACCGATGCAGAACGGCGTGGTGAGCATGCCTGCAACCCCGGAGACCGCTGCAAAGCTGCAGGAATTCAACAACGTGGTGAGCATGCAGCGGCAGAATAATCCGAAGGGATACGAGAGCCCTTACCACAAACTGCCGTACTTCCCGAACGACGAACGCTACGACTGGACCGAGGATAATTTCGGTCCGCTGTACATACCGGAAAAAGGTGCGACAGTGGCGCTGGACCTTGACGTGCTGCCTCTTTACGAACGGGCGATCAGGGTGTACGAGCACAATGATCTGCAGGTGAACGGCACCACGATCCTGATAAATGGTGAATCTGCGACGAGCTACACCTTCAAACAGGATTATTACTGGTTGATGGGTGACAACCGCCACCGATCACAGGACAGCCGTTTCTGGGGTTTCGTGCCGCACGATCACGTGGTTGGCAAGGCCGTACTGGTGTGGTTCACCAAGGATCCGTACACCGGCATCCGTTGGAAACGGATGTTCTCGTCAGTTAAGTAAGTGAAGGCTGAAGGCTGGAGGATGAAGGTTGAAGGTTGAAGGCTGAAGGTTGAAGGTTGAAGGCTGAAGGAAAGAGGACGGCCCCACTCTACATTCTACATTCACCATTCCACATACAAAATTCATTCTTCCATATCCTGCTTCCCTCCGATCCAGCCGAGGTGCGTGTGCTTGAAGTGATCGGGGAACTTGAGGCCGTAGCCGAAGATGCGATCCATGCTTGCGTGGCCGAAGAGTATGATGCCCGCCATGGTCACCGCGTCGTTGTTCAACAGGTAATGCCCCAGAAAAGCGATCGCGATCGCGAGGCCCTTGTGGTGTAACAGGTTGTAGGTGATCGCACCGAGACGTGTGTCGATCATATAACCGATCATGCTGATATCGGGGCCAATGAACAGGAGCAGATAGACCCACCACGGTGAGTAACCGATGAAGATGAAATGCAACGCGATCAGGAACTGCGCGAGTTCCTCGAGCTTGATCTGGAGTTTCATATTGATGATGTTACCGAAGTTGTGTTAGGGATAGGAACGGAAAGCCCGGAGGCCGCCCGCCATGCGGCGGGGCCGAGGACTTGAAGTGGATAGCCCGACCCCGCCTCGTCAAGGCTTCGGCGGGGCGAAGCCCGCCATGATGATCAACTTCGGGGGAACGCCCAAAAAATAAACCCGATAGGTTCACCATTCGATCCCGACCGGGCAATGATCGCTGCCCATGACCTCGTTGAGGATGAACGCTCCTTTCACGCGCGGCATGAACGCTTCATTCACCAGCACATAATCGATCCGCCACCCGATGTTCTTGGCGCGTGCACCGAATCGCTGGTTCCACCAGCTGTACTTCACCTCGTTGGGATGCATGTGGCGGAATGTGTCTATGAAGCCCGCGTTGAGCAGATCATCGAGCGCATCGATCTCGATCTGCGTGTAGCCTGCGGTCTTGTTGTAGTTGGCCTGCGGGCGCGCGATATCGATCTCCCGGTGCGCCACGTTGAGGTCGCCGGTGAAGATCACAGGTCTCCCCTGCCCCACCAGATCGAGCAGATGCTTCTTGAGCGCGCCGAACCAGATCTTCTTGAACGGAAGCCGTTTCAGATCGGCGCCGGCGTTGGGCACGTATGCGTTCACCACCACATGATCCTTGAAAGTGGCCGAAATAACGCGGCCTTCCATGAGATGTTCGCTGCCGCATTCGAGGCCGTACTCGACCTTCTCCGGCATTTCGCGGGTGAGGATCGCGGTGCCACTGTAGCCTGGTTTCTCCGCGCTGTGCACGTGGATGTGATATTCCTGCAGATCGCCGAGCGCTTCGATCGTCTGGTGTTCGCTGGCCTTCACTTCCTGGAAGCAAAAGATGTCCGCACCGATCTTTTCCATGGCACCGTGCAGCCCTTTGTTCGCGATCGCACGGATGCCGTTCACATTGAAACTGATCAATTTCATGGGCGCAATTTCGGGACAAGAAAGCAGGTGCGATCGAACTCACTTCCGATCGCACCCGATCCGATCAATGCTGTACCACGAAACGAGCGGTGCGCACCTTTCCTTCCTGTATGGTGCGCAGGGTGTACGATCCATTCGCGAAGGGACCGATGTTCAGCCCGCGGTTCAATTCCGCTGCGCGCACCACTCCGATCGTACGGCCTACCACATCGATGATCCCGATCGAAGCATTCGCGTCGATGCCTTCCGAAATGGGAAGTACGATCATGGATGATGCCGGGATGGGATGTACCTGGAACGTGTTCCCGATCACGGTCTCTTCAACTGTAGCGAACTGGTCGGGAACGATGTGACCGAGTTGGTGGAGCGTTGCGTTCACGTACCAAAGGTGACCGTTGGGACCGACCTTGATCCCCATTACACCGGGCGATCCAGTGGCGATCCGGCCGATCTCCGGGAAGTTCGCTGCGGACAGATCGTACACGATGATCTCGCCGGTGGCATGATCGGAGACCAGCAACCGGTCGCCGATCACTTCAATGCCGGCCGGTTCCACCAGCCCGTCGCTGATGATCACTTCCCAGGTATAACCTGTTACCAGGGTGTATTCCTCATAATCCTCGAAGACCTGGAAGACACCTGCAGCGGAACCCTGCACGGTGCCCGTATTGATGTCCATCCGCAGAACGCGCTGCCCGCCGTGGTCCACGACATACAACCAACCAGTGTTCTTGTCGAGCACGGTATGGCTCACGATGTGATCATTGGGATCTTTTGAAATGCTGAAATCCGCATAGCGGCGGATGATCGCATCTTCATGATAATCCATGCCGGGTCCATGGTCCTTGCGGAAATCGTTCATGGTGATATCGCCGTTGTAACCATCCACGAGCCAGTAACGGTTCCATGTGTCATGGGTGATACCCTGGCTGTTGGGGTTCGCATGCACCATGTCCATGTGGCTGCCCAGCGGGCCGAAACCAGGTTGTGCGTAGATCGCCGGATCGGCGCTCCAAAGGGTGGGTCCGGTGAACGGGGTGCCACCGTTGTGGTTCGCATCGAACACGCCGGGGCAGGTGGCGAAGTTCCCATTGTCGCCGAAGGAGATCGCGGTGGGCAGGCTCATGAAATGCCATGCATTCCCATCGCGTTGCCATTGGAATTCCATGTCATCTTCACCGGGACCGAAGAAACGTACGGTGCTTCCACCTGAATTCTCCACATCCTTGTTGATCACCCACAGCTCGTTGCGATCGGGATCGGGATGGAAATCGAGATCACGCGGAACCAGCAGGTCCTGGTCATCGTCGGCCACGATCTCGATCACGGGATCTGCGAAGAAATACTGATCGATGATATTGGGGATCGGATCGAGCACGCGTGTGGTGGATGAGATCTGATCGTTGGAAGGTTCCAGATCGGCTTCGCCATTTATGTTGGTGATCCAGGCCGAAACGGGGAAACTGCCGGTACCTGTAGGTACCCAATCCACTTCATGCGTGAATTCATACACATCCCATGGATCGAGCGCGATGCCTGAAACGTTCATCACCTGTGCATCACCGCCATCGATCGAATAATGCAGATCGAAACCGTTCACCGTTTCGGCCCCCTGCGAGCGCAGATCGCCGTTGATCTTGAGGACCTGTCCGGGATATGCGTAATGCGCGACGCGCAGTTCCATCATCGCAAGATCGCGCAACGGCAGGCCTTCCACCGTAAAGGTGAAAACATCACTTGCGCCTTCGCCGGTGAACTGTTGCACCACCACACCATTTATCAGCACGTTGAACGTGCCGCCACCGTCGCCCCAATCATCGGCCCAGAAAATGTCGAATTGCGCACCATCGGCAAGGCAATAAGGACCGGACATGATCGCCTGGTTGTTGCCATAGCCCTGCGCGACCTGTTGCTGGCCGCCGGCGTTGTCGCAACCAACAGTGGTATTGCCTCCCGATGCGATGGTACCGTTACCACAAGGCGAACCCGAAGGCAGCAACTCCCAATAGGTCTCATAACCAAAATCATCCGTGAGGATCTCGATATACACCTCGCTTTCACCCGTGGGACATTGGGCAAAGGCCGGAACACCGAGCAGCAATGATGCGAAAGCAGTGAAGAGTGAACGTTGATGCATGAAGCGAAGATAGAGCGCGGAACGATCGCGTTACAGCGCGTGTATGATGTTGAGGTGGCCCGGAAGGATCTTGGCATGCACATGATTGATGCGACCCTTGTGATCCCCATCCACCTGGAAATGCACCGATCGGCGCATGTATACATCCACTTCCTTCACGGAAACGATCTCGATACGCTTGGGATCGAAAGGCTTCTTTTCATGGATCGCCTTCCACAGATCGGAGAGACCGAAACGCCGAACGAAGACCACTTCAAATGAACCATCATCTATCCTGCCCTGCTTGTTGATGGTCGCGCCGGTACCGTACTTGCGGGCATTCGCCAGCACCACCATGAAGGCCGATCGGAGGAATTCGCCCCGATCGGTCTTCACGCGCACCTTGAAACGCTCCTTGCGGAACAACACCTTGATCGAAAGGCGTGCGTACGTGAGCATGCCACGCGAAGGCGTCTGGTCGAAGTACTTGATCAACCTCGCGTTGAGCCCCAGATCGGCCAGGTGGATGCACAATTCCCTGCCGCCGATCATGATCGCATCCACCGGTCCTGGGTCACCCTTCAACGCCAGATCGAGCGCATCGGAATGATCGTTGGGTATGTTCAGGTCGGTGGCCAGCCCGTTGGCCGATCCGGCTGGTACGATCCCCATGGGGATCGGGGAGCCGCCGATGATCGATGCGAGCAGGTTGACCGTACCATCGCCACCTATTGCGATCACCCGATCGGGCCGGTGCAGGCCGATCGCTTCCGCGATATGCCCGTGCGCTTCGCCATCAAGTTCAAGGATCACCGCATCGTGTCCCTTACCGATCCGATCCTGGATCAATCCCCGCCAGTCTATCCTTCGCTTCTTACCGGCGCCTTGGTTGAGACAGAAAAGTATCTTCATGCGGCCCGGGAAGGCGAAAGTTAGATCGCCCCGGATCGCTTTGAACAGAAGGATCGCATCCATTTTCGGTCTGCAGCGCGGCCCCATCGTGAAGGTCTACGATGGTTATGGCGATCAGGACAACATCATCATCTACGGGCATGTGCTGCGATCGGGCCCGCGATCGGTGAAGCGTTACCGCGGCAATATGATCTCCAATTCACTCGCCCTTTTCCGTCTTTTCATGGTCGATCCCGAACCGGACGCCGTAGTGGAAGTGGAATGGGACGGCCGCACGCACCAGGCGAATTCGAACTTCGATGGATTCTTCAGGATCGAATGGCGGCCACAGGGTGAGATCCAGCCGGGCTGGCATGTGGTAACCGTGAAGCTGAAAGGAACCGGGGTGAAGGGCATTGGCAGGATCTTCGTTCCACACCCGGAGCAGCTTGCGATCATTTCAGACATCGACGATACGTTCCTGATCAGCCATTCAGCCGATCTGAAGAAGCGGCTCTTCGTACTGCTCACGAAGAATGCTGAAACGCGCCAGCCTTTCGAGGACGTGGTGTACCA
>JAEYYE010000349.1 GCA_023430945.1 Bacteroidota bacterium | reverse complement strand
ATTGCGCAATACGAGCTGTTTGTGTTCCTGCGCTGCGTTCCGCTCGGGAAAGACCGGATATTCAAAACGCGGTGCACCATATTTCTTGCGCGCGGTGAGGCGCAACGGCTTTTGTGGCTTTGGCCGCGCTGAACTTCCACCCTGGATCCGCAGATCGATCTTCTGTGCGATCCGCCGCGCACCCTTTTCGTGCAATTCGAACCAGGCCGGAATGTGCTTTCCTTCCCAGAAATTCGCGCCCCAGTATGGTGGCACGGTGTCCGCATCAGGTCCCGGCATGTAGATCCCGAGTTCCTCGTGGAACATGCTATCGGGATCCACGGAGATGGAGATCACCGGAAGTTCGTGCGAAATACCGATGAGATAACTTCCACCGGTGGGTGCCGAAGGCAGCATGCCTGGCGCGGTGGCGCACGCCTGCACGACCTTGCTCTGCTGGATCTGGATCGGTACCGAGTAGGCCTGCCCGAAGAGCGCCGGATCTCGGCCATCACTGGTGAAGTGGATAGAAGCATCAGGATCGGACGCAAGCGAAACAGTGATCGGTGAACTGTACGGTCCCGGCGGCGGTGAAAGGATCGGCGTAGTTGCGTAACCTATGTACGCGGTGGTATTGTTGGCCGATCCCGGTGTGGGTTGATCGAAGACACGCAGACCTTCCGGTGTGTGGCCGAAGGAATGATCGGTATGCAATCCAGGAACATCGATCTGATCGACCACGGAAGGACCATGGGAAAGCATGATCGATCCGCCGTTGCCTGAAATGCCGAAGTTCATCTGCTGAGCACCATCACCGGAAAGAAGCACCAGATAGCCGCCAGGCTGGATCACGATAGCAGGCAGCGGCCACAGGAATGGATCCTCGAACCGATCGCTGAGGAAATGGCCGGAAAGATCCACGGGCAGATCGCCTGCATTGAACAATTCGATCCAATCGGGATCGCTGCCAAGTTCATCCTCCAGCACACCCGAATTGCGTGAACAGACCTCGTTGATCCGCACTTGCGCATGGCTGAAAGCGGCCAGCCACAAGGCTGCAATGAGCAGGAGTGAACGGATCATGAAGAAGATCGCCCGGAAGGCTTTACCAAATTACGAAGCGTATACCCAACGCGGGACCGGCACTAGTTCGTGCGGAACAGATCATCGTCATCGGCAAAGGCCTTGAATTCGATCGCGTGCCCATCGGGATCCTCGATGAACATGCTGCGCTGCTCGCCAACTTCACCCTTCATCACCACAGTGGGTTCGATGAAGAAGGGATAACCCACCTTTTTCAATTTGTCGCGCATCTTGCGCCAATCGGCGAGCGAAAGCACGATGCCCCAGTGATCGCTGGGTACATGGCTTTTCGGGTTGTAGATGCGCGCGGTCTTGATCAGTTTGGGTACCTCCTGTATGGTGAGCTGGTGGCCGAAGAAGTCGTAATCCACCCAGGTCTCTGAGCTGCGCCCTTCCTTGCAACCGAGGAATTTTCCGTAGAACGCCTTGATCCGTTTCAGATCGGTGGTGGCGAATGCAAGATGGAATCGGCCCTGCAGTGGCATGGAGTGGGAGTGTGGGCACCAATTTACTTTTTCGAAGCGGTTACGAACAGATCAACCTCGATCGGATTTCAACCGAGTGGAATGAAGTACCATGATGATCCGCGTTCGCAAGGCTGATAGATCATTCTTCATGCATAATGTGGATCAGCATAGCTCGATCGGCACTCTCGATCGGACCATTCAATGTTGTGTCCTGGATCGCTTCACTCATCCCAGGATTCCGAAGAAGAAATTTCACATGCGCTCGTTGACGAGAAAGATCGGCCTCGTCTTGAGCCAATGATGACATAGCCAACATCAACGCAACGGTGGTTGTGAAGCATGTAGCCTGCATGATGTATCAAAAATAAAGAAGGCGGATCGCTCCGCCTTCGATGGGTACTTTATTGGATCGGACTAATCGTCGTCCTCTTCATCCTCGTCATCCTCTTCGTCATCATCATCATCGTCGTCATCGTCATCCGCATCGTCCGCATCATCCTTTTCCTCTTCCTCCTCATCATCGGTATCGGCATCGATGTCCGGTGTGCTTTCCTCACTTTCGTCACTCGCGGTGGAAGATTCCTCCTGATCGAGGAATTCCTCGATCTCCGCGCGGCTTTCGGGATTGATCTTGATCAGGTACATCGCGTCATCGGTGCGCAGTTCGATCACGCGCAGGATCTCGCCTTTGGCGGTGGGCACTGTCTTTATGTGCGTGCTGTCGATGCCGTCGGGGAACTGCTGTTGCAGCATTTCCTTTAGTTCGTCTGTAAGTGTGTTGAAGGAGCGGATCAGGCGTTGCATGGTTCTATCACTTGTCTAATACGTATGCAAAGATCAGTGGCGCAACGATGGTCGCATCACTTTCGATCACGAATTTCGGTGTGTCGATATCGAGCTTGCCCCAGGTGATCTTCTCGTTGGGCACGGCGCCGCTGTAGCTGCCGTAGCTCGTAGTGCTGTCGCTTATCTGGCAGAAGTAGCTCCAGAACGGAACGCTTTCATCCTTCAGGTCCTGGTGCAGCATGGGCACCACACAGATCGGGAAATCGCCTGCGATGCCACCACCGATCTGGAAGAAACCGATGCCATCATTGCCCGCGTTCTTCTTGTACCAATCGGCCATGAACATCATGTACTCGATCCCGCTCTTCATCATGCCGGGTTTGCAATCGCCGGCGATGCAATGGCCTGCGAAGATGTTGCCCAGCGTGCTGTCCTCCCAACCGGGCACCACCATGGGCAGGTTCTTCTCCGCCGCAGCGATCATCCAGCTGTCCTTCGGATCGATCTGGTAGTACTGCTTCAACACGCCGCTGCGGATCATCTCGTAGAAATACTCGTGCGGAAAGCGGCGCTGGCCGCTCTTGTCATCCTTCACCCACAGATCCACCACATGTTTTTCTAGGCGGCGGAAAGCTTCTTCCTCTGGAATGCACGTATCCGTCACACGGTTCATTCCACGGTCGAGCAGATCGCGCTCCTGTTGCGGTGTGAGGTCGCGGTAGTTCGGTACGCGTTCGTAATGATCATGCGCCACAAGGTTCATCACATCCTCTTCGAGGTTGGCACCGGTGCAGCTTATGAACTGCACTTTGTCCTGCCGGATCATTTCAGCGAGGATCTTTCCGAGCTCCGCAGTGCTCATGGCACCTGCCAGCGTTATGATCATCTTCCGGCCTTTCGCCAGGTGTTCCTTGTATCCTTTCGCGGCATCCACGAGGGCGGCGGCATTGAAGTGCCGGTAATGCCGCTCCATGAATTCCGAAACAGGTCGTGACTTGCTCATACTAATGTTCTGGTCCTTGATGTTGGTTCACGGGTCGAATATAGATGCGCTGCGAAGCTTCGGTGCACGCAGCGAACATGCGTTAACATTTCCAATGTGGATCCATGAGCGATCATGAGGATCGAAAGTCGGGTAGAACATCTTCTGCACACATGTCGATGAAAGTATCTTGATCGAGGTTCACATTGTGGAGCACCAATTCACCGAAACCAAGCCTTGCGTATTCCTCTAACCGATCCACGATCTGCTGCGGATCATCGGTGATCGATACATGTCCCTCCACATCGGCAGGCTTCACGTGCGCGGCTGCCTCTTCAAATTGTGAAGGCAGGCGCAGATCCGCCTGCAACCGGTTTCCGAAGACATTGGTGCGCCATTGTTCGAACGCGCCCTGCAGTGCTTTTTCCCGATCATTCGCGTAACTCACCTGTATCTTCAGGATCATCGGTTTTCCTTCACCACCGTTGTTCCTCCAGGCCTGGATCACTTCCTTCAATTGTGCGATCGGTTGCGAAACCGTGATCAGTCCATAGGCCCAACCAGCGGCCCATGCAGCGGTGGCAGGGCTGATCCCAGCGGCCACCGTTCTAATATGTGTGCGCGGACGGGTGTAGAGCTTCGCTTCCTCGATCTTGATCGGTCCAGCGCGTGAAACGGTCTCACCGCGCCATAGGTCGCGCATGATCTCCACGGCTGCTTTCAACCTTCGGTTCCTTTCGTTCTTCGCCGGCCAGTGCTCACCTGTGATCGCTTCGTTCAAGGCCTGGCCGCTGCCGGTAGCGATCCAGAACCGGCCCGGGAATATCTCATCCAATGTGGCGGCAGCCTGGGCGATGATCGCCGGGTGATACCTGAACGAGGGACAATTCACCACACCGAACGGGATCGATGTGCGCGCCATTGCAGCACCCAGCCACGTCCAGACATTACCGCTCTGGCCTTGCGCTTCACTCCACGGGTGAAAGTGATCGGAACTGAGGCAGAAGCTGAAACCTGCTTTTTCGGCCTTTACAGCAAGTTGCAGCAGTTCCCCCGGCGCGAATTGCTCATGGGAGATGTGATAACCGATCTGCGGCATGCCCGCCGATCGTACAACTTTCCCGCCAAGGGATCAGTCCGTCCCCCCTTCACGGGCAGTTGTTGCGATCCACGCGGTGATCGCTGCGAATGATGTAGCGATCAGGGCCGATCGCGCAAAAGGTCGCGGATCTCCATCAACAATTTCTCCTCGTTGGTGGGACCCGGAGGCGCTGCTGGAGTTTGTTGCTCCTTTTTCCGCAAATTGGAGATCGCCTTCAGCATAAGGAAGATCACCATGGCGATGATCAGGAAATCGAGGATATTGCCAAGGAACTGGCCGATCAACACGCCGGGTCCCACCTCCATGGTGCGCCAGTCCCCGCCGGGCATCAGCGGATTGATCAATGGCATGATGATGTCACCGACGAATGAGCTTACGATTTTGCCGAAAGCACCGCCGATGATCACGGCCACGGCCAGGTCCACGATGTTGCCTTTCAACGCGAACTCCTTGAACTCCTTTAGGATCGACATGTTGTTCCCGGTTTTATGGAGCCGAATATATCCACAGATATTTCAATTCGCTTCGAAGGTGCTCCAGATGCGGATAGCGGCCGATCGCAATTCAGGCAGGCCCAGCACATGTACAAGTATGCGTTCGGGTTCCCCCAGATCTCGGGGCATGCGGGCGGGAACGAGCGTGTACGATAGTGGCTTGTCCAGTTCACGCGGAAGCAGCACCACCGGCTCGGGAAGTTCAACGGTATCGGTTCCCGAAACGATCGATACCACACGGATCGGGAGCGAATGCACGTTCGCAAGCGCCAGCCTTTGCCGGTCGCCGGCCGCGTCCTGCACGTAGGCAAGTACCAGGTCCTTCGGCCGCAGGGTCTGTTGTATGATGGTGCGGTTGTGATCGAAGATCATGGTATCGAGGATCTCCTGCGGATATTCAGCTTTTACGATCGTTGCGCGTTCCTCCAACCCCGGACCGATCCGCTGGAAGAATCCTTCCAACCAGCCACGCTGGCTGAAGGTGTCGAGGTTCGCGATATAATTCCGGTAGAAGATCGAATCGTTGAAGAGCTTGTCCTGGAAACCCGCCGATCGCGGATCGAAGGTGAGCGGGGTTTCCAGATGCAGTGCCGAGATGGCTTCGATCGGTCTGCCTGCCGGTGTGCGTTTCGGCACCACGATGAAATTGGCCGGGATGGAATCCTCAAGGAATCGCAGGTTCCACCAGCTGATCGCATCCTGCCCGCCGAACAGATCCGCAAGCGCGAAAAGTTTCGCCAGCGAAGGGATGTCGAACACTTGCGAAGGCCGTTTTTTCCCCGATCGAAGATCTTCGAGTTGTTGTACTGCGGCGGCGTACCTGCGCGAACTTTCCGCATCGATGGCGACACTGTCCACGCGGGCGTTTATGATCGGGGCCACGAGCCAGTCGCCCTGCGGTGGTGCAAGTGAAGGGAATGCACGGACCTCCAACGCTTCGCGTGCTCCCGCCAGCAACGCATCATCGAAGCGCAGGATCGGTCCCGGGCTTCGATCCCAGAATGCGAGCGTAGCGCTGTCCGATGCACCTTCCAATGTGTACAGGCCCATGTCCTGATCGTTCAATCGAA
>JAEYYE010000271.1 GCA_023430945.1 Bacteroidota bacterium | reverse complement strand
GCAGGTAAGCGAGCGAAGGTACTTTTTTGGTGATGATCAGGCTCGCGCGTTTCCCGATCGCAATGCTTCCCCATCCCTCGGAAAGGCCCATGGCCGCAGCGGAATTGATCGTCATCGCATTCACCGCTTCCTCCGGAAGCATGCGCAATTGGATGCACGCGAGCGAGAGCACGAAGTTCATGTTGCCGCTCGGTGTACTTCCAGGATTGAGATCCGTGGCCAACGCGACCGGAATGTCGCGATCCATCAATTGCCGCGCGGGTGCGTAGGGGATCCTCAGAAAGAAGGAGCAGGAGGGAAGCAAGGTCGGGATCGGGGCCGATCCATTCACATGCGCATTTGCCAGTGCATCGATGTCCGCCGGTCCCATCACTTCGAGATGATCGACGCTCAACGCGCCGTGATCGATCGCAGCGCTTATGCCGCCGATGCTGGTGAATTGGTTCACATGCACCTTTCCCGGAAGTCCGAACTCCTTTCCTTTCGCGAGGATGCGAGACATTTCATCCACCGTGAAATAATTCGTTTCACAGAACACGTCCACGTGATCGGCGAGCCCTTCTTCCTTCACGCGCGGGATCAGCCGATCGCAGATCATGTCCACATAACCTTTACGATCATCCTTGTATTCGGGTGGCAATGCGTGCGCCGCGAGAAGGGTTGCCTTTACAGGGATCGGCATTTCGGCTTTCAACCGCCGGATCACGCGCAGCATGGTGAGTTCACTTTCCTCCGAAAGTCCGTACCCGCTCTTGATCTCCACGGCCACGGTGCCGGAATGGATCATCTCGTTCAAACGTGCTTTCGCCTGTTGGAAAAGCAGTTGTTCATCCATCCCGCGCAACCGGCGCGCACTGTTCAATATGCCTCCGCCCCTGACAGCGATCTCCTCGTAGGTAAGGCCTTTGATCCGATCGATGAATTCGGCTTCACGCGGTGCGGCGAACACGATGTGCGTGTGTGGGTCGCACCAACCGGGCAGTACAATGCGATCCGTTGCATCGATCACGCGATCGAATTCCTTTTCCGGCGGCGTGCGATCCATATCGCCAAAAGCGGTGATGATGCCATTTTCAGCGGTAAGCCAGCCATTTTCGATCGAAGGCAGATCCGCCATCCCTTTGCCGCGCACGGTCACCGTCCCTTGCGGGTGGATGCCGCACAGCAGCTTCGTATTCCTGATCAGCAGCCGTTCCATTTCGCGCTGCTAAGTTGGTGCATGGCGATCAATTGTCGCGATCGGTGATGCGTCCTTCAAGCGTGAGCCGGAAGCGTTGCGGTTCCCCATCGGTGATCACCGTTACCGATCGGGTTAACGGGCCCACGGGTGCGCGGCCGTTGAAATGGACCTTCACTTCCGCATTGCCGCCCGGCGCGATCGGACCGGTGGGAAGATCGGCCGTTGTGCAACCACAATCCGCTTGCGACCCCACGAGCGCCAGTGGTCTTTGCCCCGGGTTCTTCAAGGTGAAGGTGAAGAAGCGTTCCTGGTCCTGGAGCAGATCACCCACGTTCTGCACGAGCTTTATCTCTTCGGTCGAAGATCCGGTATCCGTCAGCTTGATCTCCTCGATCTCGATCCTTCGTTCGCGCATCGCTTCAATGCTGTACACCGAACGCTGCAGATCACCGAGATCATCGCTCACCGACCTTGCCGACCTTTCCTCGCCGTAGGGAAGTTCCTCGATCCGCAGCCGGCCACCGTTCGGGGCGGTGCCATCAATAAACGCCGCGAGCGAAGGATCCTCGGATCGAAGATGGTTCTCGAGGCTTGATATGCGCCGTTGTGAAAGGTTCCGGTTGTAATCGTTCTTCGCCAGCGGGCTCGCGTGGCCGCGCACGGAAAGGATCACCTCTTCACCATTCTGCAGTGCCGGAACGATCGCTCCGATCAGGTCATCGAGCAATTTCCGGCCAGCCTCGACATGTTCGGTGAAGAACCGTTCCGTTGCCATTCGATCACCGTGTTCGCCGTATTCCGGCAAAAGTGATCGGTAACGTTGATAGGTCTGTTCGTAGGTCTGCCCAGTGCTTTGCGCCCACGATCTCGGATCGGGATCATCGTTGTGGAAGTAGAGCTTCAAGGGAAATTCCGATCGGATCCGTTCGATGGCTGCCATGTAGATCGATCGGGCCGTATCGGTCCCGG
This sequence comes from Bacteroidota bacterium, assembly GCA_023430945.1. Classification (GTDB taxonomy): domain Bacteria; phylum Bacteroidota; class Bacteroidia; order Flavobacteriales_F; family PHOS-HE28; genus PHOS-HE28. The sequence continues at coordinate 2,370 of JAEYYE010000271.1, read as the reverse complement.
CGATCTCTCCGGGATCAATGATCGGTCGTTTTTCCAGCGGATAACGGTAGATATCGCTGCAACAGGTGGCGCCTTTCGCGGCCAGCGATCCGATCCTGTTGCTGGCGAACCAGAAATGGCCGCGCTGCGGATCGATGGCCGGATAGAGATCGTTCGCCGGGCTGTTCACCGGTGGGCCGGCATTGATCGGAGCGGAGAATTCGTCGTTGCTCCAGGTGGAGATGAAGATGTCGTATCCACCGAGGCCGGGAAGAAAGTCAGAACTGAAATAAAGTTCGTTCGTGACTGGATCGAACCATGGTGTGCGTTCATTCTCCGGGGTGTTCACCTTTCCGTTCACGGGCACCACCGAGATCACGTCAGCGCCGCTGATCTGCGCCTGCCAGATGTCGGTTCCTCCCATGCCGCCGGGCCGATCGCTCACGAAGAGAAGCATTTCGCGATCCTCCCAACGCACGATCATCGGCTGGGTGCTCATTTCACCACCAAGACCAAGGAGCACTTTCGCTGTGGTATCGGCACCATCCAGATCGATGTAATGGATACGGCAGGTCTGGCCTGCTAGGCACCGTGTGAAGTAGGCTCTTCGCCCGTCGAGGCTCCAGGTGATGTTCGCGTTATCGCCATTATCGATCGCTGCGACGGCCATTGGTTCGGCCCAGGCACCTTCCGCTTCGTCCGATCGGTAGATCCGTGTGCGGTATGCCGCGGTGTCCTCAACTTCCTCATCGGCCGTATACTCACCCCGAAGTGAGGAGAAATAGAGCGATCCTTCCGTTGAGACCCGCGGCGCGAATTCGCTCTCGTAACTGTTGACCGGCCCTGGCAGGTGCTCTACGACGATCGATGTCGTATCAGTGGTGATCGCTTTTGCAAGTGAACACCCGTGCAGTGCGTTCTCAGCCCGCTCCAGGTTGAAAGCGCTCTTTTTCCGTTCACGCTGGATCAACTTGCGCCAGGAAACCTCCGCTTCATCGTACATGCCGTTGCACATCTGCATTTCCGCGAGCCAGCGCAATGCATCGGCATAGGTCCTTCCCTGATCCTTCCGGTATACCATTCCATAGAATTCCGTGGCCTTGTCGTACTGGTTGCTCAGCCTGCACGCTTCCGCCTGTTTCCATTGGATCGCGAGCCGGCCCGGTTCGGCGCGCAGCGCTTCAGAATAGAATTTCGAAGCACCGTAATATTCCTGACGTTCCATGGCGGCGTCGCCCCAATCGATCCACTGCTGCGCAGGTTGTGCCGCAGCGGCCGTGCACCACAGAAGTGCGAACAAGGAAAGGGCCGATCGAAGGGGTCTCATAGCTGGTCGGGGCAGGCGCGGAACCTCACCGGGAGCGCGTCACGCTTACGGAAAATGCGGATCAGCGAGAATTCGATCGCGCCACGGTTGCGGCTCGCGGGCACGAGATCACTGAAGTTCAGATCGTAGCTCGCGCCAAAGGTCCAATCGTCATATTCCACCCCGGCATATACATAACCGGCATCCCTGGAGCGATAATGAAGACCGAATTGCACCGCGCGGAGCACTCCGTAACGATCCAGCATGATGTGGCGCAGGTTGGCACCGAGATCGAATTCAGTGAATTTGCCCTGCTGCATGAATTGCGTTCGGGGCAGGAGATCGAATTTTTCGGCGATCTGGAATTGGGCGAGCACATGTAACCCGCTGCGCAGATCGAGCGGTACGGCAGGGGAGTTAAGAAAACCGATCTCCGGGCGGGTGAGGTTGAAGAAATTGGCACCGATCTGGACCGATCCCCGTGGGCGCGGTGCGTAACGATAGACCAGGCCTGCATGAAGATCGGGATGCGATCGAGAATCGCGAATGAAGGTCTCCGAGATCCCGATGGATGGATCGAAATGGAAACCGTTGTATTGCTCATCGAACGTGAGGCCGGCCTGATCGATCGAAAGCGAGGTGATGCCGAACTGCGCTCCAAGCGTCAGCGATCCATGCTTCGCTGCACCGATCCTTTCCGTCCAGCTTGCGCCGATGTTGAAATGGAATTGTGAAAGGCGGCTGTCACCCGCGCGATCATGGAAAAGCCATGCGCCGAAGGCAAGTTCCGGGATGTTGCGGAACAACCTTCCATCGCCACCGATCCCGAACGTGCGGTACGGCGTGGTGACAGATCGCCATTGCTGCCGGAAGCTGGCATGAACGCGTTGATCGCCATCGAAAGCACCGATGCTGCCGGGCCCGAGCGCCATCGGTGCATTGAAGTACTGCGAGAAATGGATGTCCTGGGCGCCGATCCACGTGGTGGAAGCAGCACCCGATAGCAGCATGAACCATTTCAGGAGCATGAGGTGCGGTCCGATCGAGGCGTTGTTCTTCAAACCGATCGTTTCAGCGGACAACCG
>JAEYYE010000248.1 GCA_023430945.1 Bacteroidota bacterium | reverse complement strand
CCGGTACCTAAACAGGCGTAGGCGTTCATTTGTTCACCGGGGGCGAGCGCCTTCACGGGAAAGGTGCGCCAGATGCCGCCCTTCTCTTCGAGGGCGACCTTCACTTCGATCACATCCCCACAGGTGTTCTGCAGATCCACCTGGTAGGTGCCGCTGTGATCGCGTTTGAGGTCGGCGGTGTAGGCCTCGCAATTCGCGCATGGCTGGCCCCAAATGCTGTTCTTCTTGGTAAGGCAACCGGAGTAATTACGATCCTGCGCTCCTGCCCAGAACGCGATCAGCAACAGCCAGATCAAGATCAGGATCCTTTTGTGTCTCATCATGCTCGCGCGGGTTATGGCACTTCTTACGCGATCACGCGATCCGGGTTTCAACCTTCGCTGCGAAACCGATCGGGACACCTTCCCGTAAGAAGCGCATGCGCGGGTCCATTCGCTTTTCACTGCCGCTTCGACTCCTGCTCCTTTTTTCCGGGGCGATCATTTCATTCCAGCTCGATGCACAGTTCACGATAAACGGCCGGTTGAAGATCGATGGCGGCGACATCAACGGTTCGCGGTTGGTGGTGTATCGCAACGGACAGAAGGAACGCACCATCACCAAGGACCTTCAGAAATTCAGCATGGACCTGGATCTGAACGCGAACTATATCCTGAGCTTCGAGAAGGACGGATTCGTATCGAAGAAGTTATCATTCAACACGAATGTTCCGCCGGAGATGGCCGCCCAGGCCTTTACGCCCTTCGATTATGCGGTCTCGCTCTTCAAGCAGTACGACGACCTGAACATGATCGTGTTCAACCAACCTGTGGGCATCATCCGTTACGAACCTTCAGTGGGCGACTTCGATTACGACACGGATTACACCAGGTCGATCCAGTCGCAATTGCAACAGGCGCTGGATGCGGTCGCGAAAAAACAGAAAGAGGAAGCGGAGAACGCAGCTGCCGAAGCAAAGCGGAAAGCTGCGGAAGAAAAGGAACAGGCCAGGTTGAAGGAGGAGGCTGCAAAACTCGCTGCAGAGAAGGCAAAGGCCGATGCCGAAGCCGCAAAACTTGCCGAAGCAAAGGTGAAGGCCGATGCGGAGGCGAAAAAGCTGGCCGAGGCGAAAGCGAAAGCCGAAGAGAAAGCGAAGGCCGATGCGCTTGCGAAGGAGCAGGCGAAGAAAGTGGAAGAGAAGGGAACGGCCGAAGCGCCAGCGAAGCAGAAGCCTGAACAACCGGCTCCAGTGAAGATGTCTGCACCCGCTGCACCCGTAGCGGCGAAGCCAGCACCGAAGGCTGTCGTTAAACCCGCACCGATCCAGCGAAAGCAGGCGGATGAACCCATCCTGGCGCAGATGAATTCAGGAAGTGATCACCGCCGATCGATCACGGTGGCCACCGATCAGGAGGAACGGCCACCGGTTGAGATCGCGCCGGAGATCACCGATCGGAAGGAGGAACTTTTCATTGAACCCAACAAGGTGATGACCGTGGTTCAGATCACAGCTGGTGATGTTGTGACCGAGTACCGCAAAGTGATCCACAAATGGGGCGGCACTTTTTATTTCAAGAACGGCGAGGCCTGCACGCAACTGATCTACGAGAAGGAAGCCTATGGCGAAAGTCTGGCGGGGGCAACGCCGCGCAGCAAGTTCAATTGAAGGCGCTGTAAACTTGCGGCATGGATCGCAGTTACATCCGCGATGGCCGCGCACCGATCCCGAAGGACGAGCGTACCAGCGCGTTGATGAGCCGTATCCGTGGAAAGAACACAGGTCCGGAGAAGGCGCTCCGATCGGCGCTCCGATCGGCGGGGATCACAGGGTACAGACTGCATTACAAGAAAGCACCGGGCCGGCCTGACATCGCTTTCGTGAACAGGAGGATCGCGATCTTCGTGCATGGGTGTTTCTGGCACGGCTGTCCGTATTGCCGTCCGGTGCGTCCGAAGAGCAACAGCAGCTTCTGGAGCGAAAAGCTCGATCGCAACATCGCACGCGACAAGCAGAAGTTGCGTGAATTGAAGAAGGCCGGATGGCGCGCGATCACGATCCGGGAATGCCGGTTGAAGAAAGCGCCAACGATCCAATTGCGGCGGATCGAAAAGTTGCTGCGGAGCGATCGATAGGATCTACTTCCGTCCGGAGAACCGCCGGATGAAACGCTTCTCGAATTCCCAGAAAAAGCTGAACTGGCCGAAGATGAAGCCGTAGATCAACAGGATCACATTGTAGATCGGAAGGATCAGCAGGTAATACAGGATCGAGAAGAGAAGTGGTTGTTCGCCATCGCCGGCGAAGAACGCGACCACCGGTCTTTTCAAAAGCATCACGGTGGTTCCGGTGCAGGCGAACACGATCAGGATAAGGATCACACGGCCGGGAGAAACTCCCCAACGATCGGAAAGCCTCTTCACCCAACCCTTTGATCTTGTTTGTACCTGTCGATCCATCAGTGCTGGCAATGATCGGCGTTAAAAAGGCTGAATGTTGATGGCTGAAGGATGAACTTCGAAGACCAGACCGGTCCGATCATGGATCTGCAGATCATCACTGTTTTCTGGGGCTACTGGCCTCGGCTGTTTTCACCGCTTTCGTGAAAATGGCCACCAACTGATCGGTTTCTCCCAGCGCGTTTTCAATTAATTCCCGATCAGGATGAAGAGCGGCTCCCTTGATGATGCGTAGACACAGGAATGATTCACGCATTTCTTTCTTCACCATTTTCAATTTATGCGTGAAATCGCGGTGGCTTTCTCCCGCTTGTGCTTCACCATAGTTCAAAGCGGCGGATCCTGCAGAGCGAAGCAATTGATCGGAATAGTATTTCCCCGCCGGGCTGAAAGGCATGCTTTGAGTAAGGCGGACGATAACGATCGCATGCTCGACCAAACGATCTTCAAGAGTAACTTTTTTCTCCATTGTCAACTGCCCACCTCAACCTTCGCTTTCACCTCTTACCTCAGCCGTCAACACTCAGCCTTCAGCCTTCAGCCTTCAGCCTTCAACACTCAGCCTTCAACACTCAGCCTTCAGCCTTCATCACTCCACCCACTCCGCCAGGAACAAATTCGTTTCACGCGTTCCCTTGTTGTTGCGATTGCTGCTGAAGACAAGATATTTCCCATCGGGACTGAAGACCGGGAACGCATCGAACGTATCACCGAAACTCACCTGTTCCAGACCAGATCCATCGATGCCGATCATGAAGAGCGTGAATGGGAAACCGCGCTGGGTCTTATGGTTGCTGGCGAACAGGATCTTCTCGCCGCTGGGATGCCAGTACGGTGCCCAGTTCGCTTTTCCCAGATCGGTGATCTTGCGCGCATCTGTGCCATCAGCGTTGGCCACGAAAAGTTCCATGTTGGTGGGCATCACCAGACCTTCCTTCAGCAATTGCTGGTATTCGGCAAGCTCCTGCTCCGATCGCGGCCGGCTTGCGCGCCAGAGCAATTTCGATCCATCGGGACTGAAGAACGCGCCGCCATCATAGCCCGGTTCGTTCGTTACGCGCACCACATCACTTCCATCGATGTTCATGGTGTACAATTCCAGGTCGCCATCGCGCATGCTGGTGAACACGATGCGATCGCCTTTCGGTGAAACCGTGGCTTCAGCGTCGTAGCCTTCGGTCTTCGTCAATTGGGAAACGATGCTGCCTTTCAGATCGCTCACGTAGATGTCGAAGCTCGGGTAGATCGGCCACACGTATTTTCCATCGGGCCGGCGCTCGGGATGTGCCGGGCACGAAGCGCTGTGCTCGTGCGTGCTGGCGAATAGAACGGTGGAATCGCCTGGCATGAAATAACTGCATGTGGTGCGGCCACCTTTCACGCTGATCCGCCGTGGCGGATGTTTTTGCAGATCGTCCTTGAACGGATCGAACACGAAGATCTGATCGCATGAATCGCCCCAGGCCGGATTGCTCGCCTGGAAAACGAGCTGCGATCCATCGAAACTCCAATACGCTTCCGCATTGTCGCCACCGAATGTGAGCTGCTTCAGGCTCTTGAAGTGTTTTTCCTGCGGATGGATCAGGCTGTCTCCCGTTGGAAGGGGTGGGATCGGCCCGACCTGGAGATCTCCTTCCAGCGGCCATTCCTCCATTCCGCCGGAAGCATCATCACCGGCGATACCGCTGAAAGCGAGCGAACCGATCAACGCGAGCGGTAGGATCGGGTAGAAAGCACTGGAAATTCGCATGGCCTGCGTTTGGTGCCGCGAAACTATTCAGCACCGATCATATGCACGTCATGAAAGATCAAGGGGCCGCATTACCTTATAGGCATGTCGATCGACGGAAAGCCCATCAAGGGTCGTGGCGCGGTGGAACAGGTGGCCAACCGGTTCCTGCGCACGCATTATGGCATTGCCCATTGGGAAGGTGTGGATGAAGTGGAGGAGGAAGTGCAGCCTACGAAGTATCTGATCGAGAACCCGAAGACGATCATCAATCCGGTGAACAGTCCGGATCTTTCCTTCAAGTGGAGCTTGAATCCGTACCAGGGCTGCGAGCATGGCTGCAGCTATTGCTACGCGCGGCCCACGCATGAATACTGGGGTTACAGCGCCGGGCTGGATTTCGAGCGCGTGATCATCGTGAAGCGGAATGCGCCCGAGTTGTTGGACAAGGCGTTGCGCCATCTGAAATGGAAGGCGGAACCGATCACCATTTCCGGCAACACCGATTGTTACCAGCCGATCGAGCGTAAGGAGCAGCTCACGCGGAAGATCCTCGAAGTGGTGCATGCATTCAACCAACCGATCGCCATGATCACCAAGAATGCGCTCGTTCTGCGTGATCTTGACATTTTACAGGATCTCGCGAGCCGCGATCTGGCCAGCGTTGCGATCAGCTTCACTTCACTCAACGAGGACCTGCGGCGCGTGCTGGAACCACGCACGAGTACTGGAAGGAACAGGTTGAAAGCGATCGAAACACTTTCGAAGGCTGGCATTCCCGTGCATGTGATGATCGCACCGATCATTCCCACGTTGAACGAACCGGAAGTGCCCACCTTGCTGAAAGCCGCTGCGGATGCCGGGGCGCGATCCGCTGGTTACACGATCCTGCGTACGAACGGAGCTGTAAAATTGGTGTTCCGCAAATGGGTGGAGGAGCATTATCCCGATCGCGCTGCGAAGATCATTTCGCAGGCGAGCCACCTGCACGGCGGATCGATGAACGACAGCGAATGGGGAAGAAGGATGAAGGGCAGCGGCGCGTTCGCAGAGAACATCGAGCGGATCTTCAAGCTTCTGCGCAACCGATATTTCGCTGGAAGGGAAAGCCCTGAACTTCGATCGGACCTTTTCAAGCCACCGCCGCAAGGCCAGCTTGATCTATTCGGATAGAGGGACTCTTTTCAGAAGATGATGGACCGCGCCGCTACGGCGCAGTTCCGATCGGAAAATCGAAAGATGATCGAGCTCCACTTCATCCAGGAAGATGCCCGATCGTACAGGCGAAGGATGGCGTCGTGATCGGGCCAGTGTGATGTGTGGTGTGAGGGGAAGATGCTTCGATGGCCGCGTGCGTGTGGCTTCCGCGAGTGAGAGATGCAGGTTGGTCAATTGAGGATCTGGATCGAACTTCACCCAGAGCATGTGTGGATCGATCGCGGGCATCGCTTCGATCCGGCCATTCTTCACATGGATCGCCGGCGTCCGCTTCGCGATCCGTTCCACCGCTCCTTCGATCATCGGAAGTTCCCTGGGATCGAGTTCACCGATGAACAATGTGGTGATGTGCCATTGCGCGATCGGAGCGAACCGCCAGTTGGTATCCGCATGGATCTCGCCAAACATTTTACATATCCGCGCGGCGATCGCATCATCGATCGAAGTTCCGATGAACAACCGCATATCACCGTATGATCATGAAAACTTCCTCCTCCGATGCATCCGCATCTTCAACGAGCACCGCGGAGACCCGCGCCGCCGGCGGACCTTCGTGGCACCAATCGATCAACGCATCGATCGCTTCGGCCGCACCGCCAGCGTGGATCTTCACCCTGCCATCGGCAAGGTTGCACACCGATCCACGCACACCGAGCTCTGTTGCCTTGGTGCGCGTACTCTGCCTGAAGTACACGCCCTGCACCTTTCCTTCCACATGAATGATCACATTCCTATCCGCCATGGATCCAAGATAATACGCCCTCGATCGGGCTTTCATGGTACCACAGTTGACCTTTTCGCCTGCGAGGCATATTATCTTTACAGCGTGATCACCGGGGACTGGCGAAGTCCCCTTTTTGTTGAAGAACTGTGCCGATGTCACGTAACTACTTTCTCTTCCTTCTTCCATTCCTGCTGATCGGTTCGCTGCAAGTGGATAGTGTTCCCGCGCAAACGCTCCCCCCGGATTTCTCCGATGGCCTCGTACTCGGCGGATTCACTGAACCCGTGGGTTGCACGTGGGATGGGAACGGCCGCAGTTACGTTTGGGAGAAAGGAGGTAAGGTGTGGATCATCGAGAACGGCAGCGTTCTTCCTTCACCGTTGATCGATCTTTCCGAGGAGGTGGGCAACTGGCGTGATCATGGCCTGCTCGGCTTCACGCTCGATCCCGATTTCACCAACAATGGCCGGATCTACCTGCTGTACGTGGTGGACCGGCACCACTTGATGAACTACGGAACGCCAGCATACGACCCCGGTGCGAATGAGTTCTTCAACGCGACGATCGTCCGTTGTACGCGTTATACGGCTGTGGGTCCCGGTCTCAATTCGGTCGATCCGGCCAGCCGTTCCGTGCTGATCGGTGAAACACCGCAGACCGGTGCGGCGATACTGCATGAAAGCCATGGTGCAGGTACACTGGCCTTCGGTACGGACGGTACATTGTTCGCCTCGATCGGTGATGGTGGCACGTATTATTCCACCGATATGGGCGATGCGCCCGATACGTATCACCAGCAGGCGCTTGCCGATGGCATCATCCGTCCGCAGGAGAACGTTGG
>JAEYYE010000231.1 GCA_023430945.1 Bacteroidota bacterium | reverse complement strand
ACAAGTACACGTCATGATCAGCGACCAGCGGCTGCCCGGCTTGCAGGGAAGCGAGATACTCAGCCTTGTGAAGGACCGGCATCCACAGGTACGCCGCATGATCATGACGGCCTATACCGATCTGCAGGCCGTTATCGAAGCGATCAACAGGGGCGGAGTGATCCAATTCCTTCCGAAGCCTTGGGATGCCGATCAGGTGCTTCGTGCCGTCCACCAGGCCTTCGCCGAATTCCAGAGCGAGAACGATCGCTACGCTTACACCGAACGTTTGATGGAAGCGAACAGGCAACTGGAGTTCGCCTTGCGCCAGCGGTTGCTTTCCTGACCGATAGGCCTCGCCGTTCCGGATCGCATGCCTTTTCTTTGGGGCATGAAGTTCTTCGTACTACAGTGTCTTTTCCTTTTGGGTGTCCATGCGGCCATGGCCCAGTGCGATCGCTGGCAGCAGCGCGTGCAATACACCATGTCCATCAACATGGATGAGAAGACGCATCGTTTTACCGGTGATGCGGCGCTGGTCTACTTCAACAACAGCCCGGACACGCTTCGCGAAGTGTGGTTCCACATGTACTTCAACGCCTTCAGGCCGGGAAGTGAGATGGACGTGCGTTCGCGCACGATCCTCGATCCAGATGATCGCGTGGCCGATCGCATCGCACTGTTGAAGCCTGAAGAGTTCGGCGAGATCAAGGCGGAGAACATGACGCAGGATGGAAAGGCAGTGACCACCACGCCGATGGGCACGATCATGCGCGCACAATTGGCCACGCCGCTGCTTCCTGGAAAGAAGACCACCTTGAAATATTCGTTCAACGGGCAGGTACCGGTGCAGATCCGCCGCAGCGGCCGCAACAACGCTGAAGGCGTTGCGTACAGCATGAGCCAGTGGTATCCGAAGCTCGCCAATTACGATCAGCGCGGCTGGAACGCGATCCCATACGTGGGTCGGGAATTCCATGGCGTTTGGGGTGATTTCGATGTGACGATCGACATCGATAGTTCGTTCACCGTAGCGGCCACAGGAGTTCTTCAACAGCCGGAAACGATCGGCCATGGCTACGCTACGGGCGGAAAACCACTGAAGCGTGGGCAGGGCGACCGGTTGCGCTGGCGATTCATCGCTAAGGACGTGCATGATTTCGCGTGGGCCGCCGATCCGGATTATGTGCATTTCACCGAGCAGGTGCCTGGCGGGCCGCTCCTTCATTTCTTCCACAAAAAAGATCCGCAGCTGGATACGCTCTGGCAACGATTGCCCGGTTACATGGTGCGCGCCACGCAATACATGAACGAGCATTTCGGCCGGTATCCGTGGCCACAATACAGTTTTGTGCAAGGCGGCGATGGCGGCATGGAATACCCGATGCTCACGCTGATCACCGGCCGCAGGCGGATCGGCAGTCTTGTGGGCGTGAGCGTGCATGAATTCGTGCACAGTTGGTACCATGGATTGATGGCCAGCAATGAAGGGCGTTACGCTTGGATGGATGAAGGTTTTACGGAGTATGCTTCGAGCAAGGTGATGCAGCAACTTTTCCCTTCACCGCAAGATCCGCATGTGAGCGCGTTCGGGAACTATCTCGGCATGATCGAAAGCCAGTACCACGAACCACCGAGCATCCATGCGGACCATTTCCGCACGAATTTCGTTTACGGCACCACAGCTTACAGTTTCGGTGAAATGTTCGTACACCAGTTGGGATCGGTGATCGGTGAGAAGGAATTGGCGAACGGATTGCTGCGTTATTATGAAGTGTGCAAGTTCAAGCATCCGGAGCCGATCGATCTCGAACGTGTGTTCGAGAAGGAAAGCGGTGTGGAACTGGATTGGTATTTCGATCAGTGGATCAATACGACCCGGAAACTCGATTACGGGATCAACAGCATTCTGGAAGTGAACGGTGAATTGCAGGTGACGCTGGAGCGCAACGAAGAGATGTTGATGCCGGTGGACCTGGAGTTCACCGATCGCAATGGAACGAAGACCTATTATCACATACCGATGTCGTTGATGCGCGGTGGAAAGCCTGCGGATGGCGACGCGTACACGTTCACCACATTGCCTGCCTGGCAATGGACCGATCGCACGTATTCGTTCACCATCAAGGGATCGATCGCATCACTGGCCGCGGTAACGCTCGATCCGCTGCAACGGATGGCCGATGTGGAGCCGGAGAATGATCGGGTGGAATTGATCGAAGGATCGCAGGGTTTTGTGAAACCGTAAGCCTGCGTGAGGGATAGGAGCGGAAAGCCCGCAAGCGAGGCTTTGCGAGCGCGGACTTGCAGCGGAAAGCCCGACGGCGGCCACACCGCTGTGAAGCGGTGCGGCCGCCGGCACGCCCTAATGGAACAGTTCTACGTTAACAGTTGTCAGATGTGCGGGGAGATGGTTCAGACCAATTCGGCTTCTTCCTTTTTGTTGCTTACAAGCTTGTTCTGCACTTCTGTAGGCACTTGCTGGTATGCATGGAATTTCTCGGTGTAGGTGCCGCGGCCTTGCGTGAGGCTGCGCAATGTGGTGCTGTAACGATCCAGTTCTGCGAGCGGCGTGTGCGCCGTTATGATCTGGTGATCTCCGCTGCTGTCCACGCCGATCACCATGCTGCGCCGGCTTTGGAGATCGGTCATCACATCGCCCATCAGATCCGCGGGTACGCGTACTTCGATCTGCTGGATCGGTTCCATGAGCTGTGGTGCGGCGTTGATGAAGGCTTCCTTGAAGGCCATCATGCCGGCGATCTTGAAACTGATGTCGTTGCTGTCCACCGGATGCATTTTTCCATCGTGCACGATCACGCGTACATCGCGCGCCGGTGAACCGGTGAGTGGACCTTTTTCCATCTTTTCCATGATCCCCTTGAGGATGCTGGGCATGAACTTGTTGTCGATCACGCCTCCCACGATGCAATTGTAGAATTCGAGGACGCCGCCGGTGGGAAGATCATGGAGCTCTCTTCCGCGGATGCTTACGCCGGTCGGGTCAGGCATTCCTTCGTACCACGGTTCGATGCGCAAATGCACTTCGCCGAACTGGCCGGCGCCACCACTTTGCTTCTTGTGGCGGTACATCGCGGCCGCCGGCTTTCGGATGGTTTCGCGATAGGGGATGCGCGGGCTGCTGAATTCAGCATTCACCTTGTAATGATGATCGAGCTTCCACTTTAGCAGGTTGAGGTGCAGTTCGCCCTGCGCGCCGATCAATTGTTCGGCCGTCTCGCGGTTGTATTGCATCACGATCGTGGGGTCTTCCTTCTGGATCTCGAGCAGCGCAGCGTGTAGTTTCTCTTCCTGTTTATTATCGGCAGCCTTGATCACCTGGCGCAGGCGTGGCTCGGGGAATTCGATCGGTTGCAGCTTGGTCGGTTTGCCAGGTGTGTGAAGCGTATGTGCTGTAGCGGTATCCTTCAGTTTGATCGTTCCGCCTATGTCGCCGACCTTCAATTCCTTCACCGACTTGCGTTCCTTGCCATCCACGATGAACAGCTGGCCGATCCGTTCGGTGGTGCTGGTGTTCTCGTTCACCAATTCCATTCCTTCCTTCACATCGCCGCAGATCACTTTGAAAAGGCTGATGTGGCCGGCCTTCGGCTCGATGATCGTTTTGAACGTGAAGAGAACCGTTTGTCCTTCGGGCGCGCATTTCAATTCACCACCATCGGCGAGTTTCGCTGGAGGCATTTCCATTGCGCTTGGTGCAACGTTATCAATGAAGCCCATCAACCGGCCGCTGCCCATGTTGCGCGCAGCGCTAAGACAGAAAACCGGATAGCACGTGCCGGCCATCATGCCTTTCTTCAAACCGATCCGCATTTCATCTTCGTCCAATTCGCCGCGATCGAAATAATGCTCCATGAGCGTTTCGTCGTTCTCTGCGGCTTTTTCCACCAATTCCTTGTGCAAGGCTTCCGCACGTGCGCGTTCGCCTTCTGGAATGTCGTGTTTCTCGGGCCTTCCGCCACCATCTTTGAACACGTACATGGTCATCTTCAACAGATCGATGATCCGGTGGAATCCTTCGCCCTGTTCGGCCGGATATTGCATGATCGTGACCGCGGTGCCGAAGTGGTCCTTCGCTTGCGCAACAGCCTGATCGAAATCGGCATTGGGATGATCGAGCTGGTTGATGCCGATGATCAGCGGCCGATCGTAGCGCTGGATGTGGTCCCAGAGCAGATCGGTGCCCACTTCAACACCGTGTTGCGCGTTCAAAAGAAGTACGCAGGTATCGGCCACGCGCAGCGCAGGGATCGTTTCGCCGATCAGGTCGTCAAGCCCCGGTGTATCGATGATGTTGATCTTGTAATTGCGCCATTCGGTGTGCATGCAGGCGCTGTACACACTGCTCCCGCGCTCATGCTCGAGCGGGTGGTGATCGCTCACCGTGTTCCTGTCCTCGACTCGGCCGCGGCGTGAAATAAGACCCGCTTCGAAGAGCATTGTTTCGGCCAGCGTGGTCTTGCCGCATCCGTGGGAGCCAAGGAGTGCGATGTTCTTGATGTGTTTTTCATCGAAGACTTTCATGGCTGGAAGGCTTTGTTCCGCCGGAGGCGCAGAGCACGGCGGAGGATTAAGGGAAGAGAAAGAACGATGCCGGGGGGAATGGATCCGCCTGGCTGCGTTGAAGTTAGGATCGGAAAAGCCCGATCGCAAGTGGTGGTTGAAAATTCACGGTGTGTGATCCCGATCCAACATTTTGATCTTTCCGCACCGATCAAGGCATCAGGCCGTTCACAGGAACCGTGGCTTTCCGATCGCAGATCTTATTTTTTTCAAAGGGAGTATCGATCGATGGAAGGGTGCGTATTTTTCAAATTCCAATTCCTTCGATCATGACCAAGCGTATCGCATTTCTATCATCCATGATCCTGATCGGCATTTTCAGCGCCGATGCCCAATTCCAGGTGGTGCATGATGTGCCGGATACGGACACGTATCCGCCTACGATCCGGACCATTGTCACTTCAGATGGAGGCATGATCACACTTCAACGGGTCGATTCCACACATCTTTTCAGGAAGTACGACGCGCAGGGTGGGCTGTTGTGGAACAAAGTGTTGCAGGATACCTCTGCACTGCCGCCGGTCTTCGACCTGGTGAACAATAACATCACCGCGATGGCAATGACGGATAATGGAGGTTGCGTGTTCGCACAATACGTTGGAAAGATCGAAACCTCATCATTCCCTCCTGAGCCACCAGATTCAGCATGGACCTATTTCAATGTAATGGAACTGGATGGGGCCGGGGCGTTGATCAATTCGATCCAGATAGAGAAGTTCCATGACTACTTGCCAATGACCAGCGTTCATTCACTCGACTTGAGATCAATGCCGGATGGTGTAGTGCACTTGCTGGCGACTTATCAGGATGGTGCAAGCGGTTTCTTGGAACTGTATAAGATACAGGCAGATGGCACAATGGCCTGGAATCGCAGTGTAGGGAATGATTACGGTGGGATTTTCCTTGGATCTTCCGATCCAACTTATTCGTATGCCTTGCATCCCGAAGCAAGAATGATGGTAGATCCACAAGGCAATAGTTACATCATCGATCGCAGTATGTTCGGTGGAGCGGAATTGTTCATTTGGAAACTTGCGCCAGATGGAAGCTTGCTTTGGATGAACCAGTACAACTATTCCAATGTACCCACCGGGATCAGTCTGGAAGGGTTGGATGTGGATGGTAATGGTTCGCTACTTGGCGGTGGTCTTCTTACGAATTCGGTCGGAAGATTTGCTTTCTTCTGTAACATCGATCCGGACGGTACAATGCTTGATCTTGACATTTATAGGCTGCCTGATGACATATACCCTCAATATCATGGAGGCGCTGCTGGCTTCGATACTATGGGTAGAAGATATTATAAGGCAGATCATATAGCCGGAAATTCATCATCCGAGACCCAATTCATCCTTCAAGCCGATACCATCGGATCTCCAGCATTATTCCTCCGCCGTAACGATCAAGTGATCCTGCCGAACAATGTTTTCGTACCGCTCCAGCACATGGATGTGCATGAAGATCGCATGGCTGTTACCGCAGTATTGAACCATGAGCATGTGGACTTTGCTTTCACGACGCGATACGAGACCGCACTCCTCTTCGATACGGATGATCTTTTTTCGTGCATCCTCACTGATTCCACGCTCGAACACATTGCGGTGCCGCTGGAGATCATCACCACAAGCCAGCCCGCAGATGCGGCATCGATCGATATTTCCACATACGTTGATGCCTATCCGATCACTGACTATACGATCAGCGATATTCCCATGGATCCATTGGAGGACCTGTGCACTTTCGCGTACAACCTGCTCGGGATCGAAATTGGGTTGGAAGAGGCGAGCCTGACCGGATCGGAATTGGTCCGGATGACCGCGATCCCGGCCGGATCACCGATCGAACTGATCCAACCGGATGTTACGCGGATCGAGCTTTACAATGCGAACGGCCAGTTGCTGCTGGATCATATGGTCGGGATGGATCGCAACGTCCCGACCGATCAGATCTCCACCGGGATCTTCTTCATTCGCGGAAACGACCGTGAAGGAACCGTGATCGGTGTTCAGCGCCTGCTGATCTTCTGATGCGATTCGGCTGGATCGAAAGAACAGAAGCCCCGCCGGATCACGACGGGGCTTCTGCTTTTCCAGATCGGTCCGATCAGTTCAAGGCCTCCATCGCCCTGATCACCTGCAAGCGCTTGAACCGTGCAAGTACTTCATCGTAGCTCGCAGGCAGGTTCAGGTCCTTCATGGGATCGAAGGAAAGTTTCGCGATGCGTTCGTAGGAAGCGTAGGTGCGCTGGCTGCGCTTTTCCCCCTCTCCACTGGTCTCCTCCTCGTTGCCCGGCTGGGCAATTGATCCTTCGCTCATTTTTACTCCTTGCTGGTCGTGCTTCACTTCACTGCTGAAGCAGGACAGAACAAAGGTAGAAGAGCTTATTGAGAAGGGCAAGCCTTCAACGCGCAGCAAACGTGCCAACTCATTGTTGGAAGTTTTATTGCGCCGGGGTGGCAGTTCTTGCCTCATTGCCGCACCTTTGCGCGGCTTCAATTCGAAAAAAGAGGAACATGTACATTTTGATCGCATTGGTGTTCGTAGTCGGTTACCTGGCCATCGCGCTCGAGCACCCGCTCAATATCAACAAGGCCGCCACGGCGCTGGTTACTGGTGTTCTGATCTGGGTGCTTCTCGTACTCGGCATGGATCAATTGTTCCCGGCCGAGGCGGGTGGTGGCCATGGGCATGAAGGGCTGGTGGCGCATTTGATGGAACATCTTGGTGATATCGCAAGCATTCTTTTCTTCCTGATGGGCGCCATGACCATCGTGGAACTGATCGATGCGCATGAAGGCTTCCGTGTGATCACCGATCGGATCACCGGCCAGAACAAGGTGATGTTGATCTGGGTGCTCGGCGTGATCACGTTCTTCCTGAGCGCGGCGCTGGACAATATGACGACGGCGATCGTGATGTGCGCGCTGCTGCGAAAGCTGGTGAAGGACAGGAACGATCTATGGACCTTCGCCGGGATCGTGGTGATCGCCGCGAATGCCGGCGGTGCCTGGAGCCCGATCGGCGATGTCACCACCATCATGCTCTGGATCGGTGGGCAGATCACTGCGGCGAATATCGTGGCGAAGCTGATCCTCCCGAGCCTCGTCTGCCTGATCATTCCCTTGATCTATTTCACCTTCACGTTCAAGGGTCGGATCGAACGGCCTGATGCGATCGCCGAGAACAACCTGGGCCATGTGGCGGTGCCCAGGAAGGAGCAGTACATCGTTCTGATCGTAGGGTTGTTCGCATTGCTGGGTGTGCCGGTCTTCAAAACGGTAACGCACCTGCCACCGTACATGGGCATTTTGCTGGGTCTGGGTATCCTGTGGATCGTAACGGAATTGATGCACAGGAACAAGATCGAGACCGATATGGGCCACTTGCGTGTAACGGCGGTGCTTCGGCGGATCGACGTACCAAGTGTGCTCTTCTTCCTCGGGATCCTAACTGCGGTCGCCGGTCTGCAGGTGGCAGGTCATTTGAATGATGCTGCTCATTTCCTTGATGAGCAACTTGGCAGCATGTATATGGTGAACGGTGTGATCGGACTGTTATCGGCGATAGTGGATAATGTTCCGCTCGTGGCTGCCGCGATGGGCATGTATCCAATGACCCAGTTCCCGGTGGACCACCCGTTCTGGGAGTTGCTGGCTTATTGCGCGGGAACGGGCGGAAGCATCCTGATCATTGGCTCGGCGGCCGGCGTTGCTGCAATGGGGATCCTCGGCATCGACTTCATGTGGTACGTGAAGCGGATCTCGATCCCCGCGATGCTCGGTTATTTTGGCGGAATGATCACATTCTGGCTGATGTTCCAGTGATCAGATCGTCTTGATCCCATGCAGCTTGCACAGCCAGCTCAGTTGGCCGTTGTGCATGCTCTCATGCCGGATATGATGTTTGATGACATCGCGCATGGTGTTGCCGCCGGGCAATTGCATGATAGCATTATGCGGTAATGACAATGCGGCCTCATCAAGCGTTTCCACATGCTGAACGGAGAGCTGTTGGATCTCCTCCAGCTTTGCTTTCACCTCGTCAAAAGGAAGGCATTCCTCGATCGGTGGGGGAGTAGTGCCGAGGTTGAAGAGCTTCGCCCAGCTGAACTTCTGGAAAGGTCCATTGGTGCCACGCAGCACGAGCCAATTCTGCGAAACGGTCATGTGCGCGAAGAGCCAGTAAGCGCTGTTCAGCTCTTTTCCGTCCGCATTGAAGCGTCTGTGCAGATCAACATTTTCAAGCTTCCGTACGTTCGACTGCGTCATATCGTGCGCGTGGCGCATCATATCGGCGAGGAAATGTGCTTCTGTCATGAAATTTCAGATCAATATCCCGGAACGTTCAACCCAAGGATGATATCGCGTTCAATGAAGATGGTGTCGTTGCGGACCTCTTGTTCCACGATGCCGGAACCACCGCGATCCCTGCTCCGATCCCTTTCATCCTGAGTAAGCAATGGATCGTCAGCGAACAGCACATCATCAATGTAATACGGCGACAGACCATCCTCTTTGATGAACACGTGGATATGTGCCGGATCGGTGCGGCCGGGATAAGGCGCCGGGCGTTGAGTGATGAACGTGTAGCGGCCATCAGCACCGGTGCGCACCCAGCCGCGCAGCGATCCGTGGCGGCGCGCCCAATCGCCCGTGTTGCGCCATGGTTCCGCATCTTCCCGCAGTTGGTAAAGACCTTCCTGATCGGTGTGGTGGATATAGAGGATCACATCTTCCGCCGGCTTTCGATCGCTGGTGAACACGCGGCCGGTAAGGAGCAGGGGAGGAGCATCGATCCCAGCACCCGGTAGCGTATCGATCGCATCGAGATCCTGATCGCCGTATTCAAGCGTTGCTTCACAACCTTCACAGGGGCCGCCTACCTGTCTTTCCGATCTCTGCGCAGGGATCTCATTTCCGTTGCACGCAAGCATTAGCGCCATGATCGGGAACAGCCACGGTTTCATCCCGCCAAAATAGCCTTCGCATAATTGCTCCAGCTCATCGTCTTCGTCG
>JAEYYE010000126.1 GCA_023430945.1 Bacteroidota bacterium | reverse complement strand
CCCATGATCAGATCGAACAAGGCATGTGCCCCACCGATCGCAACAGCGATCGCCGTGAAGATCGCGCTGAGCAGGATCGCAAGGAACAGCTTCCGGGTGAACGGTTGTAGATGGATCAATCCCTTGTCCAGCAATGCGGGACTTCTGTGCTCGTGCGTGAGGTTGTACCAGCCGGTATTCCAGCGGCGCCCTTTTTTCAGATCGATGTAATAGATGATGATGCCTGCGACGAGGGCGATCACCAGGGTGAGCAGGGCGTCCATGATCTATGCGGTGAGTTTACCAAAAATTCCGTGATGTTCCTGTAACTCCTTGATCACCCAGCGCTGGTAATGATCCGGCCAGGCCTTGTAGCGCTGGTAGAAATCCGGTTTGTTGAAGGTATATCGCACTAGCTCGTTCACGGCGAAGATGTTCGCGATCAACTGCCAGATAACCACGCGAACCTGCAGATGCTGGTCCTTCACCGGGTGGATCAAATGATCACGCACCAGCGCATCGCCGCCGGGTTGTACTGGCTCGTTGCGCGATAGCGATCGGCGCACTTCCTCCAATTGGAAATAATCGTCGCCGAGCAGACCTTTCTTCTGCAACGTATTGATCAGGCCTTTGCGCTTGCTGTCGGTAAGGCCGATCAGTTCCACCGGTGCTCCCAGCTTCAGGCTCGCGTTCGCGATCAAAAGATCGATCTGGTGGGCGAGCAGTTCCGGCAAATCCTTGAAGTGCGCATAGGAATGTTCAACAAGCCTGTTGCTGAACAGGAAGCCGATCAGCGCCGGATCGCTCATGTTGAACTCGATGTGCGCATGCTGCAATTCACCCGAGACCTGCGAGGAATTGTTCTCCAGGATCAAAACCGGCTTGCCGATGATCGTGTCGCGCAGCACATAAAGTCCATCGAAGGCGGTGGTGTAGAATGCGCGGATGTCGCTGTACGGGAAGGGCAGCACCTCAAGGCTCCGGAAGCGCAGATCGCCATGTTCACGACCACTGTCACTGATCTTCCGCCGCAATTCGCGATCGGCCCAGGCCATCGGCTGATCGAAGAACGTGCGCACCAATTCACGCTGTTCACGCGCCGCGGTGATCAGGTTGCCCACCGTCTTGAACTGCACCTTCACCACATCCACCATCAACAGGTCCTGCGGCGATCGGTATGCGCTGATGTCCTGATCGAGTGCGAACCACAGCCCGCGATCGGCGGTGATGTCCGCGATCTGTTTCGCGTACTTCTCGAACACCTGGTGATGGATGTCCCAGTCGAACGAATGGTACGGATAGTACAGTGATCCGAACTGCTGCTCCGGCGTGATGATGATCGAATACGGATTCGCGGCGCCGTGCGAGAGATATTGTTTGTCGTGCTGCTCCTCGGCTATCTCCGGGCTCCAGCCCCAGCCATCGATATGGAATTCGCGCAGCTCGGTTCGCTGAAGGCCGATGTCCTCCAGGCAATCGTTGTAGCGCTTGGCAAGATCATCGGTCACGTGGAACAACCGCCCACCGAAAAGGCCGCTTTGGATCAGTTTCAGCATCGATCGGAAATGATCTGCATTTGGGGCGGATGAAGGAAGGTGATGCTGAAGCCGGATCCCATCATCGCCAAAAGTAGGGCGTGCCCCCGCTTCAAAAGCAAGCGGGGTCCGGCTATCCGCTGCAAGTACGCACTCGAAAAACTCTTAGCCGCTTCACTCCCCTCTCTTTGGGAGAGGGGCCGGGGGTGAGGGCTCGCTTGCGCGCTTTCCGCTGCTATCCGTCACGCGGCTGGCGCATGGCATTAACTTTAGACCATGACCAAGCGCAACGACCTGCTCGATAAAAAAATGCTGATGCGATCGCTTAAAAGCCTACCCGATCGATTCAGTGCTGATGATGCCATTGAACGGATCATCGTTTTGGAAAAGATCGCCCGGGGGCTGGATGATCTGAACGCTGGCCGTAGTATTTCCTTGGAGGATGCCGAGAAGCGTCTTGCTAAATGGTTGAAGTAAGATTCTCCGAGAATGCCATGCGCGATATGGAGTCGATCGCAGCGTACATCTCTCGATGCAAATCGAATTATTCCTCGCCAGCGTGAAGCGACTTCGAGTTCATCCAAAAAGTGGAAAGATCATACCAGAAATAGGACATTCATCCCTTCGGGAAGTGTTGGTCGGCAACTATCGTATCATGTATCGCGTTGAGAGTAAAGAGTTAGTTGAGATCATCACTGTGCACCACAGCGCACGTAGATTTCCTCTTGGTCGCTTCCTTACTAAAAAGGGAAAGCCGAAAGGCCGCAGGTGACCCCCCTTCCGACCGATCGGTTTCTTCTATTACTTGGAATTCTTCCGCGCCTGCAACTCCAGCGCCTTCTGCTGGATGTAGATCTCTTCCGCCCTGCGCTCCACCTGCCGGTTGATGCCGGTCTCGTTGATCCGGATCGCATTGTCAAGGTAACTGAGCGCTTCCTGCAATCGCACTTCTTCAAAGCTCACGTTGCCAAGGTTCGATCGCATCAACTCCTTCAACATCGAAAGCTTCGTGTCGTAGTCCTTGAAAAAGAATTCCTCCGGCTTGTCCCACCAGATCTGCGGCAGATCGAAATCGGTGACGCGCGCATCCACGGCCTTCTGGATGTTCCGCAGATCGCGCGAGCTGAAGAACGGAAAACGCTGCAATACCGCTGTGTAGAACACGCCGAAGAACTCATGCGTTCCCGGATCATGCTCTTTCATGCTCGACTCGTAGATCGATCGCAGATCGGCATTCTGTACTTCAGTCTTCCCGCCTTTGTGCAACTCGTTCATCGACTTGAGCTGCCGTTGTGCGCTCATGAACTCGTAGCCTTTCACATCGGGATCCTTGACGAACTTCGGATCGAGATCACGGTACTTCTTCCACCAGAGATGATCCTGGTCCACGAAATCCTCGAACCGTTTCGCACCGTCCATGCTCACGCGCACCTGTATGCGTGAGAGAACGGCCTTGTCCACTTGATCGGGCAGGTTCGTGAACAGGCTGATCAGCCGGTTGCCATGGTTCACTGCGTAGGCGCCTTCCGTGTTGCGCAGGAAGACACCGATGAATTCGCGCACCCCCGCCGATATACCTTGTCGTGTACGTTCCTCCAGATTGTTCTCCGCATCATCGATCGGCGCGAACACGATCTTGCCGGTATCCTGCATCGGCCGGAACCATTCGATCGCACGCTCGGCAGATCCACCCTGGAAGGTCGAGATGATGTTCTCGGGCAACGGCCAGAAGAGGAACGGCAGATCGAGCATTTCGCAACGTTCCTGCAACATGGTCGCCACCGCAGCGATCAACATGCTCTTTCCGGTGCCCGGCTTGCCATCGGCCATGGTGATGCTCGGCATGCCGCCCAACACCAGCATCGGGTTCTTGGCAGCCGTAAGATCGTAACAGAGCAGCCGTTCCGCGAAACGGCGGAACATGTGCTTGGCCTCCTCGTTCGCCACGATCTCCTCCATGCGCGTGGCATTGAACTCCACGCCCTTCACCTGCGCACTGTAAGCCACCTCGAAGCCCTGTACTGTGAAGTCCGAATGCTCCAGCTTGTAATTCTGCGCGGTGAAGAATTCCACGTCCTTCAATGAGGCCTTGCGCATCTGGATCTCTTCCATCAACCGCTCGAAATAGAGCAGGGTGATCTTAAGCAGATCGAGATCGGACTTCACCACGCCGCTGCGCTCCAGATACGCCGCGTAGTAGTAGATCGCGCACTGCATCGCCTGGCTCGGACGTGTAAGTCGTACTTCCGGGATCCCGCCGAAATCGATGTTGATCGAGGTGTGCTCGTTCGATCGTACATCATTCAGGAAATGCGTGATGTAATACGAAGCCACGAAAAGCTGGATCGCGGAAGAGGTCTGCAGCTTGTCATGGAAAGCCGGCATTTCGCTCTGGTGCAGGCTTCCATCGTTGTTCTTCTGCTGCAACAGCTCGAGGCCGCTGCTGCGTTCGAAGAGCACGCTCAAGTGCCTGCCCATGCAGAAACCCTGGCGGATCGCGTTGAGCACCACATTGGTGGTGTTGCTCAGGATCGTTCGATCCTCGCTGATGCGCACCGCGCTCTTGAGCACTGAAAGCTGATCGGTCTCACCAACGTTCAGCGCTTTTCCCACGTGCAGCAGAAAGCTCGCATCGAGCTGCGTGTTGCTGGTGCTTTTTGCGCGTTGGTCCGGCGACCAGCTCACCATCTTCAACAAGGCGGTCACCTCCTCCTTGTAGGCGTTCAGTTGTTCGGCCGTGATGGGGATCTGTGATGCTCCGCTCTTTTCCATGTTCAATCGACCGGCTTGCAGATGAATGGTGGCGTGCTCAAACCTTTCAGCATGTTCTTCTGGTGGGCGTTCAAATATTGAAGTACGGTATGCGTGGTGAAGAGATAATGTTGCACTTCGCTCACCATGCGTTCCATACAATCCTTGTTGGTCTCATCCACGTGGAAGATCTGGCGCAGTTCACTGCCTGAAAGGAATCCCGTGTTCTTCATTTCCTGGCCCACGGAGAAAACGATCTCGGTGGTCACATGCATCACGAAATGGCCTTCCGGGATGTGCCGTTTGATCTCCTGGATGCGCTCATCCTCCGTCTTGTCATACATGCTGATGATCGGACCGATATCGATCCGCTTGAGCACTTTCGGATGGATCCAGCCATAGGCTTCATCAAGGTCCGATGCGATCACTTTCAGCGGCGCCGTATTGTGCGTACACTTCTTCAGCACCTCCACGAACTCAGGATCATGGTCCACGCGCTCGGTGATCGGCCCGCGCGGATCAGGGTAGTTGTCGAAGACCATCAGGTAGATGAACGGCCGGTTGGTCACCGTATCGAACGATGCCCATGAACAGAGCAACCGGCGGTTCTGCTTCTTCGCATCGAAGGACTTCAATTCACGCAGATTCCCTGCAATGAATTCACGGAAAAGATGTCCTTCATCGAGCGCCTTGAAATACTGGGCTTTCGCGAGCTTTTGCAGGATCGGCGCCGGATCGCTGTTGCCGCGGATCAGTTCATCCAGCAACTGCCGCTTCAGCGTTTCCTCGTTGAGCAATTTCACATCGCCATTCTTCCATTGCTCCAGATCGGCGGCCATGCGGCGGATCTCCAAATGGTTCGGGAAACCGCTTGCCGTAAGATCGATCCGCATGTGATCGGTCTCCTCGAAGAGGTACTTCAATCCAAGCGCCCGCAACGTGAGCAGGAATCGCGCGGACAGATCCTTTACGATCACCGCCTCGTACTCGTACTCGCCCGGTTTCGGCGCGAAGGTGGTTGTGAGCGCATCGATGATGTGCGTGATGAACTTGAAGTACCGCTCGTACTCCAC
>JAEYYE010000017.1 GCA_023430945.1 Bacteroidota bacterium | reverse complement strand
GCCATGGAATGGCCGGGCGCCGATCGGAACACGCCGCCGGGCATCTACCTGCCACGCGAATACAATCCCTACAGCGCCGATGTCTTTCAATTCAACTTCCATGACCGGAATTTCGATCGGCGTTCACTTTCCTGGCTCTATCTGCATGAAGCGATCCCCGGCCATCATCTGCAATTCAGCGTACGCCGCATGCTGCCGCCCGATCCATTGCAAATGGAACTTTTCGAACCGGGTGATCATGAAGGATGGGCGTGTTATGTGGAATATCATGGAGACGTTTTCGGTTTGTACGATGATCCATTGCAGCGCCTCGGGAAATGGGAATGGGACTTGGTGCGATCGGTGCGGCTCGTGATCGATGTCGGCATCCATTACGAGGATTGGTCGCGGGATCGGGCACTCGAATTCTGGAAAGAGAACATTGAAGGGCAGGATGCGATCACGGAGCGTGAGGTCGATCGGATCACCGCGATGCCTGCACAGGTGTTGAGCTACAAAGTGGGTGCGGATCGCATTCAGCGAATGGCCGATCGGTTGATGAACGAATATCCGCATATGGATCGGAAGGCGTTCCATCGCGCATATCTCGAGGCCGGCACCCTGCCGCTCGATCTGAAGGAGCAATGGATCCGGCGTTCATTCCTTTGACGTTGTCACATTCCGTCACACGACCTGGCACTCTGAAGCAACGATCCGCAACTACGAAAGCGTCTTCGGCTTGATGTTGCCCAGAACCGCGATCTTATTTCTTACTGCGTTGCCACTTATTTCCGCACGGACGCAGAACCTGGTGACCAACGGCGATTTCGAGCAATATACTCAGTGCCCCGATTACGTGAGCCAGATCGATCGGGCGACGGGCTGGAGCCGTCCGACGGCTGGCACGAGCGATTACTTCAACGCATGCCTTGAAGTCCCTTTCAGCATGAGCGTTCCCGGCAACCAGTTCGGCGATCAAGCGGCGCATTCAGGTAACGGATACGCGGGTTTCTATGCGTTCCATGCATTTACCGAGGCCGAGGTGCCCGGCGATCTCGATCGCGAGTACGTTTCGCGCGCACTTGCTTCACCGCTCGTGGTCGGGCAGATGTATTCGATCGAGTTCCACATCGGCCTTGCCGATGTTTCGAAATATGGGGTGAAACACCTTGGCGCACTGCTATCCGTGGAACAACCTTTCAGGCCGGACGAACAGGCGATCTCTGCGCAACCGCAGATCGGTCCCAGCGGAGAAAATTGGTTGATCGACAAGGAGGGTTGGACCAGGATCTCCGGCTGCTTCGTTGCCGATTCCGCCTACGCGTACATCACGATCGGTAATTTCAGGAATGGCGCGGGCACGGAATACACCGAGGTCAGCACCGAATTTCCACTCACGTACTTCAGCTATTATTATGTGGATGATGTGAGCATCAGTGCGATCGATCCGCCGGAACTCGGGCCGGATATCTCCAGCTGCGATGCGGTGACGATCGCGGTGCAGGAACCGATCGACGGTGTTTTGTACGAATGGAACACTGGCGGGAGCGGCGCTTCGATCGAGGTGGATCTCTCCGGCACGTACTGGGTTGCTGCGGAGATCGAAGGTTGCATCACCACGGACACGATCGAAGTGGAGATCATGTCATCGATCACGATCGAATTCACCAATGATACGATCCACGACTTCTGTGCCGATCCATTCCTGCGGATCGAATTGATGGAGCTTCCGCCTGAGGCCACTGTGCAATGGCACAATGGTGCGAGCGGTTCGGTGATCACGGTGGATCATCCGGAGGAGTATGTTTTCACGCTCACCGCGCCAGGGCATTGCCCGTTTACAGGAAGGATCAACGTTACAGAAGCCTGCGAACATCCCATCTTCATCCCTAATTCGTTCACGCCGAACGGCGACGGGATCAATGATCTTTTCCTGCCGGTCTTTGATCCATGGACAACGCGCCTGAGCTATTCGATCCACGACCGCTGGGGACGCAGCATTTTCAGCAGTGAAGGCGAACCATGGAGCGGGACGGATCTTCCGATCGGCAGTTATCAATTGATCTATCTGGCCGAGCATCTACCTACCGGGAAGCGAACGAAAGGGAGCGGCCACATCACATTGCTGCGCTGATCAATTCGCGAACTCGAAGCGTGTCACCAGGAATTGGAAAGGCAGATCCGGTTCGAGATCGCCACCGATCGCAGCAGTGGACCGAAGGAGCACCGTGGTCTGGAATAGCCGGAGCAAGCGCAGATCGAACATCAATTCACCGCCGGCGAACGCATACCGGTGGGTGTGACCGCCAAGTTCGGCTTCCGCGTTGCCGACGAATGCGTTGAGGCGTATGCGCTGCAGGATCGCGATCGGCCTTGCTGAAAGATCGGGATGGATCAGTGGCAATTCATAGTTGATCGTGCCGGACGTGATGCTTTCGAACGGACGTGGTGAAAGTCCGTGCGGCATGGATCGGTCATCAAGGTAACGATAGGTTCCGATCACGTTCTCCCTTCGCCACATTCCCTGCAGGTTGAAGGAGTGCGTGCGCAGCATGCCGGGAAGGAAGAAGGATCCCGACACGACGTGTCGTAGTGCATCGCCATCGAAGGCCGCACGCCATTGTGCGGTGAACTGCTGGCCCCAGCGAGGCTTCACCTGGCGCCGTGCCTGTGGCTGAAGTCTGGAGAACGAAACGTCAGCACGCCAGCCACTGAAATTCCCGGTACCGATCGTGATGTTCTCATCCAGCGAATCCTTCCTGGCCAGATCGAAGAATTCATAGCGCCCACCGATCGAGAATCGCGTGGCATGCGATCCCTGTGTAAGGTTGAACGGGAGCGAGATGCCGGCGCTGATCATGTTCTCCGTCCATACCATGCGTTCTTCGTGAATGGTGGTATCGCTGATCATGATCCGTGAGATCCGGCGGCCACCGTTCACGAATTCGAGGTCGATCAATGGATAGATCCCGGCATAGGTGATGCGTGCCGAGTAGCGCATCCTTTCTTCGTTGGTGTTGTACGCCACGCCGATCGTGCCGCGTAACGTGCTCATCACGTTCTGCGTGTATAGTTCCAGTCCGTATTCCGGGGGAGCTGGCGTGGGGAACCAACCGTACAGTTCCAACATTCCGCTGGTGATCCCGCGAAAACGCTTCGGTTCGTGATCCGAGGTCACTTGCTTCTCTGGATCGGCATTGCCTTCGGATCGGACTGCGCCTTCATGGAAGTTGATGTCACTTGGGATCTCCAGGTCTGCACGTTGCCATTTCGATGGATCGAACGGCATTTCCATCAACTTGAAGCCATCTGCTGTATAGGTTGAAAAGAGAAGCTTCGATCGGTCCGAGGAAGGCATTGGATCGAAGGCGCCAAAACGCTCGTTGGTGATCCGGTATATCGATCCGCCATCTGTATCGATCGCGTGGATGTTGTTCGTTCCGCCGGCGCCTGCACCAAATAGAACGTAACGATCCGCATCGATCGGCGTTGCGAGCGGTGTTGAGGTGAAGGGAATGATGATGCTCTCCGCACCTGTCGCCACATCGATCCGGACCATCGCGTTCCCTTCATCCCTGATCGCGATGGCAAGGATCGAATTCCCGTCGCGGGTGAAACGCATGTGTGTTCGCTGGATCCCATCCGCCGGCTTCAATTCCTTCACGATCTTCCCGGAATTCGCGTCTATCACTAAAAGCCGGTGCCGGTACTGCCGGTCGGTCTCGGCCGCCACGATCCGTTCACCATCCGGCGAGATCGCGGGAGAGAACCAGCGGGTGCGCTTTCCGATCCGCCGCGTTCTTCCCGATCCAAGATCATGCACCTTCACCACTGAATAGTCGACCGCGTTCCAGCGCTCATGGAAAGCACTTTCGGCCCAGCACATCAGGTCGCCCTCGATCACCAGGCGGCTGTGATCTTCGGAATAGATGCCCATCTTGAACAATTCCTTCAGCCTTCCAT
>JAEYYE010000371.1 GCA_023430945.1 Bacteroidota bacterium | reverse complement strand
ATACGGTGATCTGGATACGAGCGTGATCGATGAACTTCCACCGGGACGGAAACCGATCAAGACCGTGCATCGGTATGATCATTCACGAAATGCCGTCTTCGGTTTCATGGAGCAGGAGATCGCGAAGGGAAGACAGATCTACGTGGTGTATCCGTTGATCGAGGAGAGCGAGAAGATGCAGGCCGCATCACAAGCGGTATTGAAGGATCTGATGGATGGGTTCGAGAGCATCACGCGCCGTTTTCCGCTACCGAACTACGCGGTGAGCATCGTTCATGGAAGGATGGACCAGAAGACGAAGGACTTCGAGATGGCGCGTTTCAAGAAAGGCGAAACCGATATTCTTGTGGCAACGACAGTGATCGAAGTCGGTGTGGATGTGCCGAACGCCAGCGTGATGGTGATCGAGAATGCGGAACGCTTTGGGCTTTCCCAACTGCACCAACTGCGCGGACGTGTTGGACGCGGTGCGGAACAAAGTTTCTGCATTCTCATGACCGGTGATAAACTGGGGAATGATGCACGAGCGCGGATCGAAACGATGGTGCGCACGAACGATGGGTTCGAGATCGCCGAGGTTGATCTGCGCCTGCGCGGTCCGGGCGATCTGATGGGCACGCAGCAAAGCGGCATACCGGAGCTGAAGATCGCCGATCTGGTGGAGGATGCGGAGCTGCTTCAGCTGGCGCGGCAGGCAGCAATGCGCGTACTCGATGCCGATCCGGAATTGCAGGATCCGGCCAACGCACCTATCGCAGGAACATTGAAGGAAAGGATGCGGGACAGGCCTTTGTGGGGCCGCATCAGTTAGGTGCTCAGCATCGCCTTCCGGCGGATCTCCTCCGGGTCGAGTACGTGCAGAAGGCATCCGGCCGCGATCAGGTATTGCGCGATGGCATAGGTGAGTGTGATCGACCAGCCGGCATGTTCCAGCGGAAGCATGAAACGGTTGGTGGCGAGAAAACTGAACGATGCGATGAAGAAGAACGAACCCAGCAGCACCATAAGGAAACTGCGTACGAATGTTTTGCCGAAACGCAAAGCCGCAGCGATGCCCATGCAGGTGACAAGCACGATCATCACAAGGATCGGAATAGAGATACCGTCGTCGAGGTAAGGCATCAATCTGGATCCGAAAAGGAACGCGTAACCACCAAGTCCCAGCGCGATCACAGAAGGTACCGCCGGACTTCCGCCACCGCTGATATCGGCCACATTCAGGATGAAGGCCATGGTATAGCAGAGCACCGCGAGCAGGTACGCGCCCAGTCCGATCAGGAAATTGAACTGATCGGTGTGCTGGAACATCAACGCGATATCGGCGATGAGCGAGAAGAAAAGGCCGGCCTGGATCAGCAGCGTGAAACGATCGCCCACACGCCTGCTGTTGAAGAAGAACCAGCTTGAAAGAATGATCATCATCGCTGGCGCACAGATGTGGTTCAACAGTGGCAGGCCACGCATTTCACCTATGATCGTTCCTGCCGTGGCCAGCGCATAGGCCGCGCCGTTCACCACGCTGTTCTTTTTCAGGTCCATTGGAGCGCGGCCAAATTAATCATGGCCGATCGGCTTGGTATCTTCGCCGATCTTCCCAAAGCAGCATGCGCATTTCGTGGAACTGGCTACGCCGTTACGTTGATCTGGACATTGATCCGAAGGAGGCCGCTGATATCCTCACCAGCACCGGCCTGGAGACCGAGAGCGTGGAGCTTTTCGAGCCGGTGAAAGGCATGTTGAAAGGTGTGATCGTGGGTGAGGTGCTTCAGTGCGAAAAGCATCCCGATGC
This sequence comes from Bacteroidota bacterium, assembly GCA_023430945.1. Classification (GTDB taxonomy): domain Bacteria; phylum Bacteroidota; class Bacteroidia; order Flavobacteriales_F; family PHOS-HE28; genus PHOS-HE28. Next base: position 8,452 of record JAEYYE010000371.1, on the reverse strand, counting down.
CGACCGGCTTCGCGTGTGCATGGTGGATCTTGGCAAGGATGATCCGGTGCAGATCGTGTGCGGTGCGCCCAATGTCGCGAAAGGGCAGAAGGTGCTCGTCGCCACAGTGAGCACCACGCTCAACATGAAGGACGGCACGTCGCTCACGATCAAGAAGAGCAAGATCCGCGGGCAGGAAAGCAACGGCATGATCTGCGCCGAGGATGAACTCGGTCTGGGCGAAGGTCACGATGGGATCATGGTGCTGCCGCCGGATGCCGAGATCGGTGCTTCCGCGGAAACACAGCTCGGGCTCACTTCCGATCACGTGTTGGAGATCGGTCTTACGCCGAACCGTACCGATGCGATGGGCCATTTGGGCGTTGCGCGTGATCTGGTCGCTGCGTTGAACCATCGCAACGGATCAGCATTGAAGCTGAAATTTCCCGATGTTTCCACCTTTGGGCAGGATGGTGAAGGAAGTGCGGTGAAGGTGGAAGTGAAGGACCCCGTGGCATGCCCGCGCTATGCAGGTGTCACGTTGGATGGGATCAAGGTTGGTCCTTCACCGGAATGGTTGCAGCAGCTTTTGAAGGCGATCGGCCTGAAGCCGATCAACAACGTGGTGGATGTCACCAATTTCGTTCAGCATGAATTGGGACAACCGTTGCATGCCTTCGATGCCGATCGGCTTGCGGGCAATTCGATCGTGGTGCGCAAAGCCGCAAGTGCGGAACCTTTCCGAACGCTCGATGGAAAGGATCGGAAATTGAATGGTGCCGATCTGGTGATCGCCGATGGGGAAAAGTCAGCATGCATTGCCGGGGTTTTCGGTGGAGAGAACAGCGGGGTCACCGATTTGACAACGCGCGTTTTCCTTGAAAGCGCTTTGTTCCAACCGGCGAGTATTCGTGCCACCGCACGCCGCCATGGGCTCAACACCGATGCATCGTTCCGGTTCGAGCGCGGCGTTGATCCGGAGATCACGGTCTATGCGCTGAAGCGTGCCGCGTTGCTGTTGAAGGAGATCGCGGGGGCAAGGATCGTTTCGCCGATCACCGACATCAATTCCATCGATCCGAAGTGGAAGGAAGTGAAGCTTTCATTCGATGAGATCGGAAAGCTCACTGGGCTTTCGATCCCGAAAAACGAAGTGACAGGCATCCTTGCTTCACTTGACTTCAAGATCAAGGAAAGCGATGAGCGAACGTTGACCTTAGCGGTTCCCCCATACCGCGTGGATGTAACGCGCCCTGCCGATGTGATCGAGGAGATCCTGCGCATCCATGGCTTCGATCACGTACCCCTGCCTGAAAGATTGATGGTTCCTGCCGTTCCGCACGAGGGCTTCAACATGGAAAGCCTGCGCCACCAATTGGGATCACACCTTGCCGCGCGCGGTTTTCGTGAGATCATGACGCCTTCGCTCACCAGCGGTGAGAAAGGTTCCGCGTTCACCGGTGATCTGGTGCGATTGAAGAATCCGCTGAGCACAGAATTGGATGTGTTGCGGCCATCGATGCTTCCCGGAATGCTGCAGGCCATCGCGTACAACATCAACCGCCAGCACCGCGATCTGCGCTTCTTCGAGCGCGGTCGGATCTATTTCCAGAAGGATGGTGCTTCCGTGGAAATGGATCATCTCGCGATCGCGATCACCGGCGCTTTGGGACCCGATCGCTGGCGCAGTGGAAGGCGAAAAGTGGAGTTGCATGATGCGAAGGAAGAACTCGAATCGATCCTGGAACGTCTGGGGATCCTCGATCGCATGGAATGGAGCCCGATCGAAGATGCGCATTTGCAACAAGGCCACCGGGTGCTGGTAAAGGAAAAGGCGATCGCAACGATCGGTGAGGTTCCACCGGCCACGCTGGAACAATACGATGTGAACCAGCCGGTCTTCTTCGCCTCGATGGATGAACAGCTGCTGTTGGAACTCTGCCGTGAAGAGAAGATCGTGTTCAGGGAGGTCGCAAAATTCCCATCGGTGCGGCGTGATCTGAGCCTGTTGCTCGATGAGCAGATCCGTTTCGATCAGCTGAAGAAGATCGCATTTTCAGCGGAACGCAAGCTTCTGCGCGAAGTTGACCTGTTCGATGTTTATCAGGGCGAAAAACTGCCGAAAGGGAAGAAGAGCTATGCCTTGAGCTTCATCCTTCAGGACAGTGAACACACGCTCACGGATGAACAGGTGGAGAAAGCGATGGGCCGGATCAAGAGCTCGATCGAAAAGGAGACCGGCGCGGAATTGCGCGCTTGATCACCGCACCTGCCAACGCTTCACTGTGGCGATCGCATCGGCGCGGCCTTTCACGGCAACGAGTTCCGCGCCATCTTCCAGATCATAGTTCAGCAACCATGTCACCAGAATATCGCGCGCAGCCTGCGGAAGTTCATGGATGTCATCCGCATCAACCGATCGCAATTGTGGATCGGTGGGGATCGCTACAAGCTTGTCGTCACGCTCGCCCGCATCGAGCAGTTCAATGATCCCGATCGGCTCCACTTGCAGCACGGTGCCTGTGGGCACCGATCCGCAGAGAACGAAAACGTCCACCGCGTCGCCATCACCGCCTTCATCCTTGTTCATTTTCGTTCCGGGAATGAATCCATAGTTCGCTGGATACGGCAGGAATTCGATCCGCCGTGGCGCGCCGTTGCGAAGCGAGACCGGGAAATCTCCTGTGACCGGATCGTATTCGAACTTGTCGCTGGCACCCGCCGGGATCTCGATCACCGCATTCAAATTCCCTGAAGCAGTGAAGGCATCAAGCGCTTCCAGATCCTTATTTTCCGGCATGTGGCAACCGATCGGAAGTGATGCGATCACCGTGAGCAGGATCGCAGTTGATCTTCCGACCATTGCGCAAAGATCGTATCGCTTCTTCTATTTGATGCGATAGGTCAAGCTCAGCATTCCACCGAAGGCCGAAGGCCTGCGCATAAGGTCCGCATTGGCGAAACTGTTCACCAAATGCCCGCCGATCATGGGTTCCAAGCCGATCGACCAGCCTGCATTGAAGCGATGCCTTACGTAAGCGCGCGCCGTATAACCGAAGACGAGCGTCCGCAGATCCTGATCGGCAAGATTGAGGTAACCTGCATCTGTGCGCGGCACCGATCCGCGATGCATTGTGAGTACGCCAAGCGTTGGACCGCCACGCAAGCCCAGGCTCCAGCGACCTTGAGTAAGGTGCGCATCGAGCAAGAGCGGGATCTCTAGATAACTGGTGCGGTTCACCTGATCGCGCGCATCGCGCACACGCGTGTTGGTAGTGATCGTCTCGTAGCCTTCATCCAGCACGTGTACAGTTGTATAGATCGATTGGCCGGTGTAGTGCCATTCGCCGCTCACGAAGATGGAATCGGTGATGATCAGCAACGTGGTATCCACCGGTGAAAGGAAATAATAATGATGCTCCGCGGTCTCCGACCGATCGATCTGTTCACTGATGATCCTCTCTGCATACGTACTGTAATGCAGGCCGCTTCCGATCCCGAAATTCCGGCCCATACGCATCACTTCAACACCGCCGGTAAAGGTCTGCTGTGGTTCGATCGTGCTGTTCCAATCCTGCGAGAGCGGACCCGTGTACGCGCTCGTGGTGAATGTGGTCCCACCAAAGATCCCAAGTTCGAACGGTGATCGCGGATCGAGGATAGGCGTTGGTTCCGGAGTTAACGTTGCAGCCGAATCGTTCACTACTGCGATCGGATCGTTCGGGAGGTCGGTATGGAGCGTGTCGCCCGGGATCATCGCATCGGTCGCGTGTGAAGATGCACCTGCGTCATCGATCGTGCGATCAACTTCATTCGGAATGATCTCAGGTTGTTGGAATTTTTCGTCAGAAAGATCAGGTTGAACAGCGCTGGAACGGACCGTTGCAATTTCATCGGTCCGATCCTGTTCGGCGACAGGATCTTTTTCGATCGGATCGGGAACAACTGATGCGATCTCGATCGAGCCATGATCTAGTTCAACTGGCCGGTCGGCTTCAATTGGATCAGTCGGGATGAGAGTGCTCCTCACTTCAGAAGGTTCCATCCGATCGATCGTTGCGATCGGTTCCGTATGCACTTCTGGAGCAGCATTGATCGTTCTAATTTCATCAGGCGGTGTTGAACTTCCGATCCTGCTTTCATTCCCTTCAACTTTTCGTGTTTCTTTGGATGGATGGATCTCTTTCAAGGGACCGGGCTGAGCCTGATCCGCTTCGATCGGATCTTCACTGGCGTTGTAGCGTTCAATCCCATCAGCGCGATTATTTCCTGCTTCGTTCTTCACCTTTTGGATCGAAGCCACTTCTGTGTTCGTGATCTCTTCGTTCTTGTTCGAATTGAAGATCCAGGCGCCACCACCTAGAAGCAACAGCAGAATGGGAACAAGCCAGTATCCGCCGCGGCGTTTTTTCCGATCCGCATCGATCAGCTTTTCCATATCCGCCCAATGCGCATCCTGGAACGCGTGATCGCGTTCTTCCAGCTTGCGCCTGGCCAGCTCATCGAATTCGTTGTGCTCCTTCATCTCAAGGTGGCTTTTAATGATGACATCTGCAGAAGGCGTTGCTGCAGCACGGTGCGGGCATGTGCAACGTGCCATTTCGATGTGCCGATGCTGATGCCGAACATCTCCGCTATTTCCGCATGTGAATAACCATCGATCGCGAACAGGTTGAACACGTTCCGCGACATTTCAGGAAGTTCCTTCAATAAGTTCTCGAACGCTTCTGCTTCCATGTGTGCGAGGTATTCGTTCACGTTCACCGATCCATTCTGTTCGGGTGGATCTCCGATCGTTTCGAATCCCTTCCGGTCCTTTTCGCGTCTGAAGCCATCGATCACCGTGTTGATCATGATCCGCCGCGCCCATGGCATGAACGGGACCTCCTTCCTTCTCTTTCCCAGGTTCTGCAGGATCTTCAGGAAGCCGGCGTTCATGCGCGCAACCGCATCCTGCTTGTTCCTCTCGTAACGTGAACAGACGGACATCATCATGGGGTGCAGTGCGCGGTACAGTTCGTACTGCGCCTTGCGTTCTTCACGCTCGCATCGCTCTATCAGCCGCTCGTTCACCATACTCGCAGGTGCGCCGAAGGGCGGCCCGATCGGGGCCACCCTTCAGAACGTCACCAGGTTGATCTTAATTCGACTTCACGAAACGATGCGTGATCGAGCTGCCTCCGTTCTCGATCCGGATCGAATACATTCCTTCGGCGAGTTCATTCACCGGGATCACAAGCTTGTTCGTTCCCTTGTTGAAGGTAGTGCTTAATGTGCGCAACAGGCGGCCGTTCAGATCCACGATCGAAACGAACGTGCTGCCGCTGATCCGGCTATCGAGGCTGATGCTGAGTTGATCGGTCGCGGGATTCGGGAATACGATCAGATCACCCATATCCGATCCATCGTCGATCGATGTGGAGATCGGTGCCTGGATCACGTTCAGCGTAAGCACGTTGCGATCATTGCCTTCACCGGCCATGCCGAGCAGTCCATCGCCATCCACGCTGATCGTGCTGCAATACGTATCCGTGCAACCGGTGGCATCCCAGATCGTGAGGCACAGTTCGTATGGACCTGCTGTAGCGTAGGTGTGTGTGGGGTAAGGCGTGCTGGAAGTGGTGCCGTCGCCGAAATTCCAGAGGAACTGGAAGTTGCCGGTACCGGTGCTGAGGTTCCATACCCAGAGCTCGAAGGGGATCGGTTCGATCTGGCCGTTCGCGCTGTCGTATGCCTGGATCACCCAGTAACCAGCTTCACATTCGGTCGGTTCCGCTCCTTCGCAATCCAGATCGACCGTGATCGTATCCGTGCCAAAGAAGTCCACTTGGTAAATGCCGGTGCTCGTCGCGACAGTTCCATCCATGCAGGAAGCGCTCACCCAAAGACTGTCCATGGGAGAATTCACTGGAATGGTGATCTGGTAGAAGCAGTTCGCATTGAGCGTTGTGGTGGCAAGTGTCGTTTGGTCGTAGGGGTTGATGATCGATACGAGACCGTTCGCGATCGCAGGTGAGCAATCGGTGATATGGCCTTGGATCGTTACGGTGTACGCTGAAGTTCCGCCCTCGCCAATGCAATTGCAGAATTCATCATATGAATCGTTGATCGTGTTGGGGTTCATGTCGTCACAAGGAGTGCCAGCCCCAGCGGGTCCATTCAATTGATAATTGCAATCCCAATACCAGTTCGGCTGGAATTCGAAATACAGACCGCCGTTGGGATCAACGTAGATGGTATCGCAATGGGTATCGGAGCAATTCGCACCGGTTATGGTAAGGCAGATCCCATAAACCTGGTAGTTGTTCGATTGCGGGAATGTGAATGAGGGTTCCGCTTCATTCGATATCGTTCCATCGGGCATCTGCCAGGAATAGGTGACATCCGAAGGAACAGTGCTCAAATTGGTGGTGAGCAAGCTGAACGGAACGTTCGGGGTTTGTTGCAGGAAGAAATCCGCTTCGCAAGGTGTGCTGGAAATGGTCATATCCCCATCAGCATCCACAGTTACATACTGGCACGATCCATTCCAGCAGCCGTTGTCGGTGGATACATTGAGGCATGCGATGTATGTTCCCGGACCGGGGAATGTGACCGTAGCGGATTGGCCTTCCTGTGCTCCTTGGGTGAAGTCCCACAAGTATGTTGTGATTGGATCGCTGCTGCTACTGCAAGTGCCATCGAAGCTGGCAACAAAAGGCGCCGTTTGTTCCATGGTGAAGCAGGCGATACAATCAGTGGGGGCACCGCAATCAAGGTCCAGTGTAATGGTGGCAACGCCGTTAATTGCCTGGTATTGGCCCGAATTGATGTCCGCTGTTCCATTTCCGCAACTTCCGGTCACCTGGAACCAGCCGATCTGACTATCCATCAGGAAAGTGTGCTGGTAGAAGCAGTTCTCATTAAGTGGAACTTCAACGGTAACCGAAGGCTGCGTTCCTTGTACGGATGTAATGGTAACTGTGCCACCGGCGATCGCTGGTGAGCAACCGGCGATGTGACCTTGCACGATCACTGCGTATTGAGAAGATCCTTGTCCCAAGGAAACGGGATCATTGATAACATTCAGGATCTTTCCGCAACCAAGGCCAGCGTCGCAATAATCCCAAGCCAAAGGAGCATTGGTCAATTCCAAGTACGGGACAAGGCTTTGCGTTTCAGCAAATCCGTCAGTAGCAAATTGAAACATCGTGGCTCCGGACAAATTCTCGATCTGGATCCTCTGCAATAAGATCCATTCATCAGAGATCCAAGTTTCATTGGGACATGCTGTATTCAACTGTTCAATTCCTTCCGAATAGAATCGTGTACGGTTGTATCCACTCGAGTTGAATTGCCCGTACTCAAGAAGGTTGATACCCCCTGGACAGAATGATTCCGATGTACCCAACGTTGCTCCTGAACTGGTTGGCCATTGGATAGTATACGTTATCGCCTGAGCGTATTGGTCAAAGTTGACTCCATGAGATCTTACATAGATCTCCAATGCCCCGCCGTCGGCACTTGCTCGCAGATCCAATGATACTGTGTCAGGAAGCTGTGCACTAACCGGTAAGAAGGATACTCCAAGCAAGCAAAGCAGGAGCATGCGTATCAATTGTCTCATGGATCAAAGGGTTTTCGGTTGAACGGATGTTGTTTCCGATCACATACACGCACGGCGGATCGGAAAGGTTGGGTGAGGTCGAAAATTTTTATCGATCGAAGGCGCGTTCGAGCAGCCCATCATCCACCTCATTCGGCAAGGTCACCTTCAGTTGGGGTTCGCGCTTCATTTCCTGTTCGATGCTCCACCGCGCGTTCGGGTTGCGCGCCCATGCCCTCCGCGCGATCCCATTGTTCACGTCCCAGTGCAGCATCATCTTCAGCCTTCGATCGGAATCCGCGCTGCCATCGAGCACCATTCCGAAACCACCGTTGATCACTTCGCCCCAGCCTACACCGCCGCCGTTGTGCAGGCTGATCCATGTGGCACCACGGAAGGCATCACCCACGAAGTTCTGCACGGCCATGTCCGCCGTAAAGCGGCTGCCATCACGGATGTTGCTGGTCTCACGGTAAGGGCTGTCGGTGCCGCTCACATCGTGGTGATCGCGGCCAAGCACGATCGGAGCGCTGATCGTTCCGCTTTTGATCGCTTCATTGAAAGCTTGCGCGATCTTGATCCTTCCTTCGCTGTCGGCATATAGGATCCGCGCCTGGCTGCCCACGACCAACTTGTTCTGTTGCGCATTGCGGATCCAGTGGAGGTTGTCGCCGATCTGCTGCTTGATGCGATCCGGTGCTTCCTTCAGCATCACTTCCAGCACATCGCCCGCGATCCGATCGGAGGTCTCCAGGTCCTTCGGATCGCCGCTGGTGCACACCCAACGGAACGGCCCGAAACCGTGATCGAAGCACATTGGCCCCATGATGTCCTCCACGTAGCTTGGGTAACGGAATTCACCCTCACCCCCGGCCCCTCTCTTACCCT
>JAEYYE010000278.1 GCA_023430945.1 Bacteroidota bacterium | reverse complement strand
GGATCACACCGTGGTGGTGACCGATGCGAATGGCTGCGTGGCGAGCGCGACAGCGAACATTCCGGTATCGCCGATCACATCGCTGCAGATCGCACAATTGGATCATGTTGCCTGCTTCGGAACGAACACCGGGGGAGCGCAAGTGATACCGACCGGTTCGCCGATCACCTCCATCATCTGGAACAACGATCCAATCCTGACAAGCTCCACCCTGACGAATGTGCCTTCAGGGTCCTATACGGCGATCGCCCAGCACGCCAACGGATGTGAAAGCACGATCGATGCAGGCATCATGGAGTTGACCACTTCACCATTGAGCGCTCCGGTTCTGATGGATGCGGTCGCGGTCACCTGCTTCGGTTCCAACAATGGTGGCGGCACCTTGTCAGCTTCCGGCGGAACTCCGCCATATACTTTCCACTACAACGGAGCAGCGCTTCCTGGCCCGGCCATTTCCGGTCTTCCGGCCGGAACGCATTTGGTCACCGTGACGGACCAGAATGGCTGCACGGCCTCCGGATCAATCGTGATCGATGGACCCATGGCACCACTTGCAGTGAGCATCACTTCGTTCACGAATGAACTGTGCTCGGGTGGTGCACAAGGAACGGCCAGCGCACTCGCCTCCGGCGGAACAGGTCCGTATACCTATGAATGGGATTCCACGCCGGCGCAGACCGGTTCGGACGCATCGGATCTTCCACAGGGAACCTATACGGTAACGGCCACAGATGCGAATGGATGCACAGCATCGGCGAACGTTTCGATCGAAGGACCGCAATTCGCGATCAACGGGATGATCGAGGACTATGCACACGTCACCTGCTTTGGTGCCAACGATGGTTTCGCCACCGTTTCAGTCTGGGGTGGAAGCAATTCCTTCAGCGTGACCTGGAACACAGTGCCACCGCAGACCGGTTTCACGGCTACGGGGCTCGCACCTGGAATGTACGTGGCCCAGGTGGTTGACAACAACGGCTGCGATGTGCCGAAATCGATCCCGATCGAGATCCAAGGTCCTGACGCGATCCTTTCGCACGAACTGGACATATCGAATTACAATGGCTTCGGGATCGGTTGCGCAGGAGGTGGCGATGGCTGGATCGATGTCACCGTGAACGGTGGCTACGAGCCTTACAACTACGCGTGGCGCGACCAGGGCGATAACGTCACCGGCACCGAGGACCTTTCAGGACTTGAGGCCGGCACGTATTACCTCAATGTGATCGATGGGAACGGTTGCACCATCAACGATACGATCGTGCTTCAAGCTCCTGCGCCGACCGAACTGCAGATCACTCCTTTCACATTCCCCGGCGGACATCATGTATCGTGCACCGGCACCGATGATGGCAGCATCGACCTCTCCATGACCGGCGGGGTCGCCCCCTACTCCATCGTGTGGTCGAACAACCAGGGATTCCATGCGACATCTGAGGACATCGAACTGTTGGGCGCTGGCGTATATGATGTTTCTGTGACCGATGCGAACGGTTGCTCCGCCGGTGGCTCGATCCAATTACAGGCACCACAGCCGATCGAGATCGATGCGATGGTTTCCACAGTGAACGGCTACAACATCAGTTGTGCTGGTGGCAATGATGGCACCATCGATCTTACCCTCACCGGTGGTATCGCTCCATTCACTTTCCTGTGGAGCAATGGCGATACCGCAGAGGATCCCGAAGGACTATCGGAAGAGATCCATGAAGTGATCGTAATGGACGTGAACGGCTGCAAGGCTACGGCAACATTCGAGTTGATCGCGCCCGAACCACTTATGGTCGATCCGGTCGCCACGATGGCTTCAACGTCATGCACAGGTTCTGCCGATGGAAGCATCACCACGACAATGGATGGCGGTGTGGCGCCGTATTCGATCCAGTGGAGCGGCCCGAACGGCTTCACTTCGATCGATGCCGACATCGACCAATTGATCGCCGGTCCATATACGATCTCGATCACCGATGCGAACGGATGCACCGCGAATTCCAGCATCCAGATCGCTGAGCCGATGCCGCTTTCGATCACTGTATCAAGCGCCACATACAACGGCGGCTTCAACATCCGGTGCCACGGCGAAAGCTCGGCTTCCATTTCCACAGGCATTACCGGGGGTACACCGCCATATGCAGCCTTATGGACCCTGCCCAATGGTTCGACGTCAGCCGATGTGGACCAGATCGATCTTCCGGCAGGTGAGTACGAACTGCTGGTGACGGACGCCAACGGATGCACTACGACTGGCACTGTCGTTCTTACGGAACCTTCACCGCTGTCAGTGATCGCGACAGCGAGTGATATGGGCTTTGGCGTGAATGTCGGCTGCGCAGGGAATGACGGAAGCATCAGCCTGCAGGTATCGGGTGGCACGAGCGACTATGCTTATGATTGGACAGGACCTAACGGATATGGATCGACCGCAAGCGACATTTCCGGACTGGTGGCGGGTGTGTACGATCTGTTGATCACCGATGCGAACGGCTGTACGGTCCCTGAGAGCATTGAACTGAATGCACCGGCGCCGATCACCGCGGAACTCATGGTCACCTCGAACCTTTGTTCCGGCGGATCTGCTGGAAGCATCGATGCAGATGTGAACGGCGGCAGTGGAATGCTCGACCTCGCATGGACCGGACCTTCGGGCTTCACTTCGGACCAGGCGTCGATCGGTCCATTGCCTGCAGGAACTTACATTCTTGAAGTGACCGATCAGCTCGGATGCGTCGCTTCCTTCAGTACCCAACTCGAGGATCCGGCACCGATCAGCTCTGGAACGTATGTGTCATTCCATGGGATGTACAATTTGCAGTGCGTAGGTGATAGCACGGGTGCGATCGCGTTCGATCCGGCGGGCGGCACGGCGCCGTACCAGATCCAGGTAAGCGGCCCTGACGGTTTCAATTCAACGGCTTCATCCCTGAGCGATCTGGTCGCCGGCACATACCTGGTGTGGATCACCGATCAGCATGGCTGCAGCCTTGATACCACGATCACACTCACGCAACCGGCGGATACGATCAGCGCCACCTTCAACACTTCGATCTATCCGAGTGGTGACAACGTGAGCTGCCATGGCGGCAATGATGGGTGGATCGAAGCCAGTGTTTCCGGCGGATCCGGACCGTATGAGATCTTCTGGCGCGGGCCCGACAGCCTTGTCTGGAACATGTCCGACATCTACGATCTGCCTGCGGGCGATTACTCCTATGAACTGGTGGTGATCGATGCGAACCAATGTTCATTCAACACGTTGATCACACTTACGCAACCTGATCTGTCGATCGAGGCCAGCAGCCAGGTGAGCGACTACGGTGGTTATCAGGTGAGTTGTCCCGATGCCACCGATGGCTCGATCGGTCTTTCGATCACGGGCGGAAGCAGTGGTTACGACATCGCGTGGGCCGGGCCGGGCGGTGCGATCGGGACACAGGAGGATCTTGCTTCACTCGGATCGGGCACCTACATGGCCACGATCACGGATATCAACGGATGCACCGTGGACCATGTGGTGCAGATCGATGCGCCACCACAACTCGCGATCGCGTTCGCCAGCATGAACGTGAGCTGCCATGGCGGTGCGGACGGCATCCTTCAGGCGGATGTAACGGGTGGCGCGGGATCGGTCTCGCATGTCTGGATCGGCAACGGTGTGCCGCCCGATGCCGGCCCGGAACTAACGGGCATCACTGCTGGGGAATATTGCCTTTCATTGACCGACCAGAACGGTTGCAGCTTCCAGGATTGCATCGTGATCACCGAACCGGATGCGATCAGTGCCGACGGGGTCGTGACCGACGCGCCTTGCGGCGGATCCTCGGGCTCCATCGACATCACCGTTCTCGGCGGAACGGGAACCTACACTTTCAATTGGAACAATGCTTCGACCAATGAAGACCTGCTGAACATCGCATCGGGCACGTACGCGATCGAAGTGACGGATGAAAATGGTTGTGCGTTCAACACATCATTCACCGTGGGTGGTGCACCTGCGATCCTGGCCTCCGCGGTGATCACCGATGCTGCCTGCGCAGGAACATCAAGCGGGGCGATCGACCTTTCGATCGAAGGTGGCGCGGCGCCTTTCAGCATCCAATGGAACAATGGAAGCACGGATGAAGACCTTGATCCCATTCCGGCAGGCGAACATACTGTTTCGATCGGTGATGCAGCGGGTTGCACGACAGTGATGACGTTCGAGGTCGCTGAAATGGAACCGATCCAACTGGACACAACGCTGTCGCATCATGGCAATGGGTACAACATCAGCAGCTTCAATGGGAACGATGGAAGCGTACTGATCGAACCTTCCGGCGGATCCGCGCCTTACGGGATCACTTGGTCGAATGGTGGATCGGGCGTATTCCAATCATCGCTCACCGCGGGCACCTACCTGATCGAGGTGATCGATGCGAATGGCTGCTCGGCCGAGATCACCATCGAACTCACCGCTCCTTCCGATCTGGAAATGCCCACTGGCTACAGCCCGAACGGCGATGGTGCGAACGATGTGTTCTTCATCCGCGGGCTCGATGCCTATTCGAAGAACACCTTCACCGTGTACAACCGCTGGGGGAACGTGGTGTTCGATCGGTTGAACTACAGGAACGATTGGGCGGGCGAGAACTCGAATGGCGAAAAGCTCGCCGACGGCACCTACTTCGTGATCCTCACTGTAGCCGGTGGCGAACGCGTGCTGCAGGGTTATGTGGACATGCGGCGCTGATCAAAAAAGATCAATCGAAATGCAACTACACAAGATCATGACCGGGGCGGCGATGCTGATCGCCGGTTGTGCATTGGCACAGCAGGAAGTGATGGTGAGCCAGTACATGTTCAACGGTCTCCTGCTCAATCCGGCCTACGCAGGCAGCCATGGTTACACAAGTACGAGCCTTCTCCACCGCACACAATGGATGCAGATGGAAGGCGCGCCCACCACGAGCGTGGCTGCCGTTGATGGGTCGATGATGAGCGGAACGATGGGCCTTGGCCTATCGATCGCGCACGATAGGATCGGTGTTAGCCGCGACCTTGATATCGGCGGGCATTACGCCTATCACCTGAAACTTTCCGAGCGAAGCAGATTGTCCCTGGGCCTGCGCGCCGGATTCTCGATCTATTCGGCCAGACTTACCGATCTCACTTTCTGGGATACGTCCGATCAGGTCTTCCAGAATGATATCAACGACAAGCTTGTCGGGAAATTCGGTTTCGGGATCTATTGGTACGATGCCACATCGTTCGTGGGGATCTCCGCTCCCACCCTGCACGCCACCGACCACCGTATCAGATCGGACCGGAGCGGGTTGAACGCACGCTACTTCCAGCAACACTTCTACCTGCAGGCAGGCAAGGTATTCCCGCTGGGCGAATACTTCGATGTGAAACCCAGTGTCATGGTGAAGTACCTGCACAACGCACCGATCGAAGCGGATGTGAACTGCAACCTGTTGTATCGGGAACGGATCTGGTTCGGTGCCGGGTACCGCACGGGCGACGCATTGATCTGGATGCTCGAATACCAGATCGACCGGCAGGTGCGGATCGGTTATGCCTATGACATGACGACCACCAGGCTCCGCGATCATTCCAGTGGAAGCCATGAAGTGATGATCGGGATCGACTTCGGCCGTGAACTTATCAAGATCAAAACGCCACGCTATTTCTGATGCCAGCCATGATGAAGAACAAGACCCTTGTGATCCTTCCTGCGCTGGTGCTTGCCTCGTGCACCGCACACCACATGGCCACCGCCGACAAGGCGTACGAGCGCATGGCCTATGCAAAAGCCACCTGCGGCTATGAGAAGGCACTGCAACATTCCAACGACCGCGATGCGGCACTGCGCGCTGCGGATGCCTATCACCGCCAGAACAAACTCGAAAAAGCCGCCGACTGGTTCGCCTACGCGGAAAGTATCTCAGCGCTGGCACCGCAGCATGCCATGCAGTATGGCCAGGTGCTGCTCGGGCTGAATCGCATTGAGCTTGCAACTGAAATGCTGCGATCCGCAAGCGATGCGATGCCTGGGGATCCGGTCGCGGCAAGCTCGCTGAAAGCCGCTGTGGAACGATCGCAACTCTATACCGATAGTTCGCTGTTCACCGTGAAAAAGATCGACCTGCATGGGATCGAGGGTGCCTTCAGCCCGATGGTCCTGGGAAATTCGATCGTATTCGCGGGCGAACGATCGATCGCTGCCGGCAACACGAATCCATGGAACGGCCTGTCGTTCCTGGACCTCTACATCACCCGTAATTCCAATGGTTCATGGATAACGCCCGAGCGACTTCCCGGCGAGATAAACGGACGCTTTCATGAAGGCCCCGCCGTATTCAGTGCCGATGGCAACACCATGTATTTCACGCGAAGTGATTATTACAAGTTCCGATTGAACAAGGATGAGAACAGCGTAAGCCACCTCAAGCTTTTCCGATCGGAAAAAAGTGCAACTGGTGAATGGGGCAACATCCACCAATTCGCTTACAACGGTGATCACTTTTCCACCGGCCATGCGGCATTGAGCAGCGATGGTAACACACTTTACTTCATCAGCGATCGTCCGGGCGGTTTCGGTGGAACGGACATCTACAGGTGCACACGGACAGACAGCACCTGGAACGAACCGGAGAACCTTGGTGCGACCATCAACACCCCGGGCAACGAAATGTTCCCGACCATGAGCGGCGACACGCTCTACTTCTCCACCAATGGCCGCGTGGGATTGGGTGGTGCGGATATCTTCCGATCGCATCTGCGCAACGGTGAGTGGAGCATTCCGCAGAACATGCACTACCCGATCAACAGTCCGGCTGATGATCTTGGCCTGGTATTCAACCGTGATCTGCGGACCGGCTATTTCAGTTCGGACAGATCCGGCAGGGACGCGCTGTATTCCTTCACCATGAACGAACCCACGCTGATCGCAAAAGGGATCTGCATCGACATGGCATCGGATGAACCGATCGCAGATGTGAGCGTACGGTTGCTCGATATGATCAATGGGGCATCGCTCACGACGATCACCGGTGAGGATGGCAAATTCGAATTCAGGGTGAGGCCGGACCGTGAGCTGCAGATCCGCGCATCGAAGGATGACATGCTCACCGAAACGCTCGATCTGAGCACCGATGGCCAGCGTTCGGACAAGACCTACACGATCGAGATGGAAATGAAACCGATCGAACTCGACAAGCCGATCCTGGTGAACAACATCTATTACGACTATGACAAATGGGAGATCCGCCCTGAAGCGGCCGTGGAATTACGCAAGCTCGGAAGGCTCTTCATCAACAACCCGGAGATCACCTTTGAATTGAGCTCACATACCGACAGCCGCGCAAGCGAACTCTACAACCTGGTATTGAGCGAAGCACGTGCGAAAAGCGCGGTTGATTTCCTGATCCGGCAGGGCGTGGATCCCCGGAAGATCGTGGCGAAAGGTTATGGCGAATCACAGCTGATGAACACGTGCAGCGACAATGTTGAATGCACGGAGGAACAACATCAGCAGAACCGGCGCACCGAATTCAAGATCATCAAGTCGGAGATCGTTCAGAAATGACATCCTTCGCGAGCCGCGCCTCAGCCAAGCTCACCGTTTCCGCGAAACTGCGTCCTGCGATGTGGCTTTCCACCCACGAAAGCACATCGAAATATTTCAGCACGAGCCCTTCGTTCGCATCCTTCAACAGATCGGTGAGCTGATCGCGCATCGATCGGAAAAGTTCCTTCTTCACCACGGGATCGGTGGCGCGTGCAAGTTTCCGGATATGCTCGATCAGCATGGTCTCCAATTGGTAGGCGCGCTGGTGCCGGTTGAGGAAACGTTGCGTCGATCGCACGATGTACTCCAGCAGATCGTAGTTGCCGAGTTCGTAATGGACCACGAGATTGAAGAGGCGCGCGTAGGTGAAGATGTCCTGCCGTAGCGTGGGCTCATTGTCGTTGAGCACCTTGTTCAACCAGAACAAGGCCTTGTTCATCTGTCCCGCCCCGAAATGCACGCATGCAAGTGCGAAATAGAATTCAAGCTCATGTTCCTTATGCACGCGATCGCCGCCTTGTTCAAGGCCCGTGATCACATCATCCACAAGGGTCATGGCCTTCTTGTAATCGCCGGATCGATCAAGCAAGCGCAATTCGCTCAGGTAGCTCGCGATGAAGAGTTGCGTCTCGATGTTGAGTCCGTTGAAACCGATGGTGCCGGAGAGCGCCCGCATGCGTGCGATGTTCGCCCGCGCATTCTTCAGATCGTGCAGTTCGATCTGGCAATTGATGATGTAATGGAGCGTGCGGATGTAGCGCTTGGGCAGATCGCTCTTGAGCAGTTCGGTCTCGTCCATGATCCTCTGCGCAAGCTGGAATTTCTCCAGGCTGGTGGCCCAATTACGCTTCGCCCAATGGCAGAATCCCTGTGTGTAATAGCAGATCGTGGCGGCTCTTTTCGATAGAGCCGTGTTCTTGCCCACGATCAGCGGATGTTCACTGATCTCCTCCACCATCGCATGCTCGTCCTCGGTGCGCACGTAGCCACCGCTGCGGAAAACATAGTTGATCTTGGAGTAGAGGATGTGGTACGCGGCCAGGTTTCGAAGCTTCTCGATCACTTCACGTTCCTCTTCGATCAGCGCATCGAGGTCCTTGGTGAACTCGCCCGATTCATAGGCTTCCTCCAGGAGCATCTTCTCCCAGCTCAGCAGTTCGAACCAGTAATAGAACCGCTCGTTCTCACGCGCGATCCGTTTGGCCCGATGCAGGAGTTTGTTGCATTCCACGAACAGCGCCTTGTGGTATAGGATCTCAATGTTCTTGATCTCCTGTTTCAGTATACCGCTCACCGAACTTTCGGCATGGTACGCGCGAAGCGCCTTCAGGATCAACTTGTAC
>JAEYYE010000263.1 GCA_023430945.1 Bacteroidota bacterium | reverse complement strand
CCTGGCTTTTCCTGAATAGATCAATTCCTCCGGCACACCGGGATCGAAGGTTTCGGGAAAAGCATTTGCGATCTGTTTTGAAAAGACATCGTGCCGCGCGCTCGTCAGTCCGTTGCTTCCCATCCCGGCGTTGTAGGCATCTTCGTAACTCGCCTGCCCGTAACTGCACAGACCAACGATCACATCACCGGCCTGGATCCGCGCATTGTCGATCACATCTTTCCGGCGCATGCGGCCGGCCACGGTGCTGTCCACAATGATCGTGCGCACGAGATCACCAACGTCTGCGGTTTCGCCACCGGTGCTGTGTATGCCGATCCCGAGCGAGCGCATTCTTTCCAGGAATTCCTCCGTGCCTTGAATGATCGCGGTGATCACCTCGCCGGGAATGAGCCTTTTATTCCGGCCGATCGTGCTGCTGAGCAGGATCCGATCGGTAAGTCCGACACAGATCAGGTCATCAAGATTCATTACGATCGCATCCTGTGCGATGCCGCGCCAGACGCTCATATCGCCCGTCTCTTTCCAATAGGCGTAAGCGAGCGAGGATTTTGTGCCCGCACCATCTGCGTGCATCACGATGCAATGTTCTTCGCTGCCAGTAAGCAGATCGGGCACCACTTTGCAGAAGGCCTTCGGGAATAGTCCCTTATCAAGCTTCGCGATCGCCTGGTGAACATCTTCCTTGGAAGCGGAGACGCCGCGCTGTTCGTATCTGCTGGATGCCATTTGGTCGGATAACAAAAAAGCATCCGCCGTGCGGCGGATGCTTTTCAGATCGGTCTCTTCACTAATTGCTAACGCCGTTGCCGGTACCTGTTCCGTTCTCTTTCGGAACGTAATCCCAACTGAGCACGCGGAACTCAGTGCGACGATTCTGCTGGTGGGCAGCTTCGCGCTCCTCTTCGGTCTTCATCTCCGCGATCTGCTTGTCGGTGATACGCGGGCGGGTCTCGCCGTAACCCTTCGGCACCATCCGCGCCGGATCGATGCCCTTTGTCACCAGGTAGTTCACAACACTTTGCGCACGGTTCTGTGAGAGCGTCATGTTCCGTGCCTCGGAATCGCGCGTATCGGTGTGGGCTGCCAATTCGATCACGATCGTGGGATTGTCGATCAGGGTCTGGTAAAGGGTCTCCAATGAATCCTTTCCTTCTTCACGCAATGCGTACTTACCCAGATCGTACTGTACTTCAGGCAGCTTGATAGCGATGTCGGAGCGGGCTGGCTGCAGGAAGTATTCCTTCACGAAAGTTGTGCTCTCGGTCAGTCCCACGGTGGTCACCTGATCCTTCACCACAAGGTAATTCTCGGCCTCGGCCATGATGCTGTAAGTGGTGTTCTCCTTGATGTAACGTTCCTTCGATTCGTTCTCCACGAATTCGAAATTTCCGTTCTCATCGGTCTCAGCGCTGAAGTTGCTGCCATTCGTTCCAACGACGCTCAACTTCACTCCAGGGATCGGCGAGTTGGTCAACTTGTCGTAAACGGTGCCTTGCAAAGCGAACACCATGTCCGGCATGTAGAAGCGCCAGATATCGTCCATGGCCTGGCCGCCGGGGCGGTTGCTGGTGAAGAAACCGCGATCTTCCTCGCCATCGAACACGATCCCGAAATCATCAAAAGAACTGTTCAGCGGTGCTCGCATGTTCTGCACGTTGCCCCAGGTGTTCTCACCGGTAGGTTCGGCGCGGAAGATGTCCATACCGCCCATGCCGGGGAAACCGGTGGTGGAGAAGTAAAGGCTTCCATCGAAGCGCAGTGAAGGGAAGAGCTCATCCTTCGGCGTGTTGATCTCTGCGCCAAGATTCGTTGGAGCCCCAACCGGCTTTCCTTCCTCGTTCAACTTCACCCAATACAGATCCTTTCCGCCTTTGTGGCCGGCACCTTTCACGTTGCTGGAGAAGATCATCACATCATTCGCCGTGGAGAGCGTGGGATGGCCAACGGTGGTGGTATCGTCCTTTCCGGCGTTCGGTTTCAACGCGAGCATTTCAGGCTCTGAGAAATTGTTGCCCACCTTCTTGCTCATGTAGATGTCGCAGCCGAATTTCTTCTTCTTGTCGAACGGGCAGCGGGTGAAATACATGATGGTGCGTTCGCTGTTGAACACTGGCGCACCTTCGTTGCCGGGCGTGTTGATCGCGGGCGGAAGTTTTACCGGCTCGCTCCATTTACCAAGCCGATCGCGGGTGCTGGTGAACAGATCGCTGAAATTCTCGCCCAGGATCTGGTCGGTCTCGGTGCCGGTGGAAGCCTGGCGCGTGCTGGTGAAGACAACGGCCTGGTTGTTCTTGTCGGCGAAGGCCGGAGTGAAATCGTATTGCGGGGTGTTCAGCAGAACTTCCGGATCCACGGTGTAGCGTGTCGGATCGTCCTTCCATTTCTGAGCCATCTCCGCTTCTGCGATGCCGGCTTCTGCGCGGGAATCGTTCGGCCGTTTCTCCTTGTAGCGGTTGTAGGCCGCGATCGCATCGGCGTACTTCCCTTGCTGCTTCAGCATTTCACCGATGTAGAAGTAAGTGATCGGATCGGGATACTGCGCCTTGTTGGCCTTTTCATACCACACTTCGGCCTGCTCGGCATCGCCCAGCATACGGTAGCTCTCCGCCACTTTGAAGACGAGCTCGGCTTTCGTGCTGGCCTGCTTTTCCACCGTATAGGCTTTCTTGTAAAGCTCTATGGCGTTGAAGTAGAACCCGTTCTCGAACGCCCTGTCGGCCTCTTCGGCGCTCTTGCCCTGCGCCAGTGCAACGGTAGAGATGAACAGGCCGAGCACGAGCGTGGTGAACAACTTCCTTGTGATCATCTGGTATGGATGAATGGATCTATGCTGATGTAACGGATCGGGCGAAGATAAGCAGTTCCTCGAATGATGGAAATGCAACTTCAGGAACAAGGGACGGAACGCCCCGTGAAGGG
>JAEYYE010000233.1 GCA_023430945.1 Bacteroidota bacterium | reverse complement strand
GCGCTGCTGGATCATCTGCGTGATCGGGGCGGGCAGATCGGCCGGTATGATCTCCTGCGTATCGGGCGAGTGGTACTTTGCTTCGTAATCGAAGAATTCGCGAGAGGTCTTGATCTCGCAGATCGGTAATGCGCGTACTTCCCCATCCATCCGGATCACACCACAGGTGAGTTCGCGGCCCTTCACGGCCGCTTCCACCAATACCTGATCGGATTCCGAGAAGGCCTTGTCCAGTGCAGGTCGCAATTCATTTTCCTCCTTCACTTTGGAGACCCCCAGGCTGCTTCCGCTCCGATCGGGTTTCACGAAGACCGGATAGCCCAGTTCCTGGATCCGGTCGGTGTTACGATCGCCTGCGTGCAGCATGATGGAAGGGGCAACGGGAAAGCCCTGCTGCTTCAACAATGCAACAGTCGCGGATTTGCTGAAGGTGATGGACATGGAAAGCACGTCGCCGGTCTGGAACGGTACGCCGTACATCTCGAGCATTCCCTGCAATTTTCCATCTTCACCCGGGCTGCCATGTATCGCGATCAGCGCTGCTTCGATCCGCGTGCGTTCACCATCCAGTTGCACGCTCAGGTCTGCCCGATCGAATTCCAACGAACTCCCCTGCCGGTCCTCGCACGTCCACGCTTCATTGGAAATGGTGATGAATACCGATCGCGCACGATCGTGATCGATGGCGTCCATCATTCGTTGCGCGCTCTGGTGGCTTATCACCGATTCGCCCGAATAACCTCCGCGGAATACCGCGATCAGTGGAAGTTGCATCTGTTGGGATCAGGGAACGAAGTTCATCGCTGCGGTGAACGCGTTCCGATCGGTGCGGCAGGCAGCTTTCAACCGGCGGTTGTGGACTTCCCGCAATGATGTGCCGGTTATCTTAGCGGCCCGTCCGATCCGGGCGTTGGCTTTCCCCTTATGTTGAAAAGGATCCTGCTGTTCCTACTACCATTGATCTTGGTCGCCCTGATACTTGCCGGTGGTTGGTTCTGGTTGCAGAGATATACGCGGCATGATGAGACCAGGCGTGTGCCCGATCTGAAGGGCACCACCATGGAAGAGGCTGCCGCGTTGCTGGAGGAACGCGACCTGAAAGCATTGGTGATCGATTCGATCTACAACCAGGACCTTCCACGTGGCAGCGTGGTGGAACAGGATCCGCCTGCCGGCCGTGATGTGAAACCCGATCGGAAGGTCTATCTGGTGGTGAACGCGAGCCAGCCCAAGATGATCGATATGCCCCGGCTGGTCGATCTGTCCAAGCGGCAGGCCATTTCCATCCTCGAGATCGTGGGGTTGAAGGTGCAGGAACTTCATTATCGCCCCGATCCATGCACCGACTGTGTGCTGGAACAATTGTACGATGGCGAGCCTATCGCACCGGAGACCCGCATCCGGCGCGGTGAAGCGATCACCCTGGTGCTCGGCAGCGGCGAGCGAGGTACACGTGTTCCCATACCCGATCTGCGCGGCCTTACGAACGCTGAAGTACAAACGGTGATGAACATGGCATCCATGAACCTGGGCATGATCGTGGAATGCAAAGGGTGCAATACGAAGGAGGATTCCGCGTTCGCGAGGGTGCAACGGCAATCGCCCGGTTATGATCGCAACGGACGGATCCCGCTCGGGAGCATGATCGATATCTGGCTTACCGTTGATACCGCGGATCTTCGACCCACGTTGGACCCGGCCGATCCTTCACGTTATATGAACGATAGTTTGAATACAGGTACCGATGAAGAGAATCGCTGATCCATTTCTGCTCTTTCTGTTCCTCTTCTCATCCTTCGATCTGTGGTCGCAAGGTGAGGTGCTTTCGCCGATCAGCGCGCGGATCGTTCCGCAAACTGCGAAGGCCAAATCCGATCATAATACTCATTTCATCTACCAATATGAAGCCCAATCGTTGCCATTGATGGATGATTTTTCCATCGATCGCACCCGGCAGCGATGGGCCCAGCCCGATGATCCGGGTGTTACGCTCGATCAAGTGATCCAGCATTTGGTGGTGGATGGGATTTCCACGCCGGACATGGCCTATTCACTCGATACAACTTTCCTCTATACCACGGATATGGGGGAGGAGACCGTTACGACAACGCGAGCCTCTTTGCCGGAGATCATTGTGGTGGTGAACGATCTGGAGACATTTCCGGTGGAGAGTGAAACACTAACGGTGTGGCCGCCCTACAACCTGTTCGATACCATACAAAGCGGCCCGCCGCCCGATACGCTCTTCCTCGCTTCGCCCGATCTGGTGCAGGATTCGTTGATGGTATACACGGTCGCGCCTTCCACGGAGACCTATTTCACCGGCAGCATCACGCAGCCCCTGGTGCTTTGGGAGGATGATGATGTGTACATCAATGGAACATATCCCGTCGATCCGCCTACGATCGGCGTGGCCACGTTCGATGGATTGTCGCGCACAGGGATGCCCTATGATTTCATGAACTATTCTTCTTATGGCATCGCCGATCGGTTGACTTCGGTGCCGATCAACTTGCAGCTTCCGGCAAGCGATTCCGTCTACCTGAGTTTCTTCTACCAGGCGCGCGGGTTGAGCGGGGATATCTACGGACAGCCATCAGATAGTCTGGTGCTTGAATTCTATGCGCCGGTGGAGGACCTGTGGTATCGCGTGTGGCGTTCACCTTACGATGCCATCGATCCGGAAGCGCAACCGCCCTTCAAACAGGTGATGATCCCGATCAAGGAATTCGAATTCATGCAGAATGGTTTCAAGATGCGTTTTCTGAACTATGCTTCGCTCAGCGGATCGTTCGATCACTGGCATCTCGATTACGTACGGTTGAGTGCACAGCGCACCTACGATGATACCACGATCGTGGATGTGGCCTACGTATATCCGACAAGTACGCTACTCGAAACCTACACGTCTGTTCCATATAACGTCTTCACACCAACGGCGGCCACGCTGATGGCGAACCAGGTGGAAATGGTGCAACGGAATCTGGATGACAATGATCGCTTCATCACTTACGGCTACCAGCACCGGTTGGAAGGTGGATCGACCCAAAACGGACCGACAGGAACAAATACTTCAGGGAACGCCAGTTCACAATTCACGAGCGTTCATCCCGTCGCTGCCAACGGGATCGTATATGAAATAC
>JAEYYE010000078.1 GCA_023430945.1 Bacteroidota bacterium | reverse complement strand
ATCTGGAGGCCATGGCAGCATCGGGCACCTACACGATCCGTGATCTCAACCCCACGTGGTACGGCACCTATACCGAAATGCACGGCGATGAAAAGTGATCGTGGAGCGGCCATCGGATTCGTAGTGCTGGCAGTGGCATCACTGTGGGCAGGTGCGCTCTTCGGCGTGATCGGTTCGTGGCAGCATGTGATCCCCGGCGTGATCGATCTGGTGCCTTTTGTGAAGTCGCGGCCGCTGCACGTATCGCTGGTGGTGGCATGGATCTTCATGGCCGCGATCGGGGGCATCTACTATTATCTGCCACGCATCGTGAACGCGCCCTTGCATTCTCCATTCCTCGCGCGTGTGCATCTATTCCTCTTCATCGGCACCGGTCTCGCGATCATCGGTTCGTATTTCATGGGCCGTTTCGGGGGAAGAGAATATTGGGAATTTCCACCGTTCCTGGGTATCCCGATCGCATTGTCGTGGATCTTGTTCATGTACAATTTCTTCCGCACTGCAGCGAAGAAAAAAGGTCCATGGCCGGCCTATCTGTGGATGTGGAGCACCGGACTTGTCTTCTTCCTCTTCACCTACATCGAATCGAACTTCTGGTTGTTCAACTGGGGCGGCGAGAACGTGGTGCGCGATCTCACCATCCAATGGAAGGCCTACGGCGCGCTCACCGGCTCGTGGAACATGCTCGTGTATGGCACCGGCATGGTGGTGATGGAACGGATCACCGGAAACACCGCGATCGCGCGATCACGGCTTTCGTATCTCATGTTCGCGTTGGGGTTCACGAACCTTTTGTTCGGCTGGGCACACCATATCTACCCGGTGCCGAGCGCACTCTGGTTGCGCATCCTCGCATACGGTATCAGCATGACCGAGTGGATCATCCTGGCGCGCATCATTCGCCTTTGGCGCGGCACGGTGAACGAAGCGCAACGCAACGCCTATTCACTGCCATACAGGTTCCTTTTCGCGAGCGAAGTGTGGGTTTTCATCAACCTCGGGCTCGCCCTGCTGATCTCCATTCCCGCGATCAATCTTTTCACACACGGCACACACATCACTGTGGCGCACGCCATGGGTAGTACGATCGGTATCAACACCACTATTCTATTCGCATCGGTGTTGCTCATCGTGAGCGAACTGCGTCGTGGATCGCTGGTGGTGAGTGGCAGCAAATACACAATGGCGGGATATTGGATCTTCAATGGTGCCCTGCTTGTATTCTTCGTCAGCCTGATCGGTGCGGGCATGGTGAAGGGATGGTACACGGTGATGAGCGATCTGCCGTTCCAGGAGATCATGCAAAAGGTCCGGCCTTTCCTGATCGGATTTGCTGTGGCGGGGATCGGACTGTTCACCGGGATCTCCATGCTGGCGATCCGGGTGTTCGGCCTCTATGCGATGCGCGGAAGTTCGCCATTCGCAGTGCGGTCGATCGGTAAAGGTGTGCCGGTCTTTCCAGATGAACCGATCGGCATCACAACACCAGCTCCGGAAGAGAAATGAACCCATTAGGAACAGCTGTTTTCACACCCGAGCCCACAACGCTTTCTCCGGAAAAGGATCTGCTGCGTCACGATCATTGGGTCGAGGAGATCCAACGGTTGAAGAAGGAGCGCAATGCGGTGGTTCTTGCGCATTATTACCAGACGCCGGAGATACAGGAGTTCGCAGACTTCATTGGCGACAGTCTCGCGCTGGCCCAAGCGGCTGACAAGAGCAAGGCCGATGTGATCCTCTTCGCCGGAGTTCACTTCATGGCCGAGACCGCGAGGATCTTGAACCCGCATCGTACGGTGCTGGTGCCCGATATGGCCGCTGGTTGCTCACTCGCCGATTCCGCACCCGCCGACGCCTTTGCGGACTTCCTGGATCAGCACCCCGGCTACCAGGTGGTGAGCTATATCAACTGCAGCGCCGCGGTGAAAGCGATGAGCGACATCATCTGCACCAGTAGCAATGCGGTGAAGGTGGTGCAGAGCATGCCGGAGGACGAGCCGATCATCTTCGCCCCGGACAAACATCTCGGTGCCTACGTGCAACGTGTCACGGGCCGCCGCATGAAGCTGTGGAACGGTGAATGCGAAGTGCATGCGGAGATCAGCATCGACAAGCTGAAGCTATTGATGGGAAAGCATCCTGATGCAAAACTGATCGCTCATCCTGAATGCCCGGCGAACATCCTTGAGGAGGCCGATCATGTGGGATCCACTTCGTCGCTGCTGGAATTCGTGCAACGCGATCCAGGCAATGAATTCATCGTGGCCACCGAGGCTGGCATTTTGCACAACATGCGTCAGTTAGTGCCGGAGAAGAAGTTGATACCCGCGCCTGCACATACCAACAATACCTGTGCATGCAGCGAATGTCCGTACATGAAGCTGAACACCGTAAAGAAGGTGCATGATGCATTGAAGTACAACCTTAACGAGATAGTGCTCGAAGAGGACATCAGGATCCGCGCTGAACGTGCATTGCGCCGAATGCTCGCCGTGCGATGAAGAAGGATGTGCTGATCGTTGGTGGCGGCATCGCGGGCATGGCGTATGCTGTGCAGCTAAAGAAGCTCGATCTTAAGGATCGATACCGCATCAGGATCCTTTCCAAGGCACCGGTCAGTCAGAGCAATTCTTTCGCCGCGCAGGGTGGGGTAGCGGCGGTGATCGCTTCGCAGGATTCGGTGGAGCAGCATGTGAAGGACACACTCACCGTGGGCGGCGGCCGTTGCATCCCATCGGTGGTGGAACGTGTGGTAAGGGAAGGTGCGGAATGCATCAACGAACTCATCCACATGGGTGCGCGTTTCGATGCCGGCAGTGATGGCCTTCTCCATCTCACCAACGAAGGGGGTCATTCATTTCCGCGCGTGGTGCATCACCTGGATCGTACCGGCGCAGAGATCGTGCGAACGCTTCTGGCACAAGTGCGGGCACTGGATATTGAAGTACTGCCATGGCAACGAGTGCTCGATCTGTTGACCGTCGAACATCGCGGCGAACAGATCTGCACGGGAGTGCGCACCATGCATATCCGCAGCGGTCGGATCACCGATCACCACGCATCGGTGGTGGTACTTGCGACCGGCGGTGCGGGGCAGGTTTATCGACACACCACCAATCCGCCCGCGGCCACTGGTGATGGCATCGCGATGGCGATCCGCGCCGGCGTGCCGGTGCGTGACATGGCGTTCGTCCAATTCCATCCAACGGCCTTGTACACCGGAGGCGAAGGCACCGTACATCTGGTGAGCGAAGCTGTTCGTGGTGCGGGTGCGATCCTGCGTGATCGGAGGGGGATCGCGTTCATGAAGGATGTGCATACCATGGCCGATCTGGCACCGCGTAATGTGGTGGCCCGTGCGATCCATCGCCGGATGCTTGAGGAA
>JAEYYE010000061.1 GCA_023430945.1 Bacteroidota bacterium | reverse complement strand
GGATCACGATCGGGAGGGAACATCTGGTGCTGGCGGATCGCGACCGGCTTTCCTCCGATCCATTCCTCGAACGCAAGATCCAACAGCACCGCAGGGCACGAGGCCTTGCACCGGCTCAACTCATCGATCCGGGATCGCTCATCGATACCGCCTTGCACGAGTTGGCGGGTTCCTACGCGGCCAAGGGTCGCTGGCGCACCGATCGGTTCGATATCCTTTTCGTTCCCGATCGGTTCCCGATCGGCATGGATGAACACTTCGACGCCGTGATCTTCCATGATAGGGACAGGATCACGGATGGCGAGTTGCAACAGGCGGCCGCCGTTTCCGATCGGATCGTTCTGGCAGGAAGGAATTCCTACAGCGTGCGCGAACGGGTGGCGGCCTGGTGTGAAGATCATCGCGTCGGTCATCACGATGTTTTCGCGCAGGGCGCCTTCATCCTTGAGCGTTGATCGGAAGGAACATTCCTGTCGCCGATCCGTACAATGGCGCATGTGGCAACGATGTACCGCGGCTGTTCTGCTCATGTTGGGCGTTCTGGCCGCAGAAGCGCAGGTGAACGCGTATGCGGCCGTAACGGCGATCACCGGCGATCAACTCGCCCTGGGCGTTCACAATGAAACATATCATTCCTTCAATGATGGGGAGTACGTTGTCATCATCCAGATGCAGGATGATGTGATCGGCAGTACGGCCAACGATGCAACGTTCGGCTCGCTCGGTTCGATCGCGAATGCCGGTGGTTATGTGATCGGCAAGATCGCCACGGTGGTCAGAAGCGGCGGCGTTCCCACAAGTATCACGCTGGAGAACGCACCGGCACTGGCCTTCAATTTCGGCGTGAATTCATCCGTGCAGGTGGTCTCGTACCGATCCATGGGGATCAACGGATACACTACCACAACCGACATCACTGCGCTTCCATGGAACGGTTCGATCGGCGGAGTGATCGCCTTCCATGTTGAAGGCACGCTCACGCTTCAGCATGACATCATTGCGAACGGCACTGGTTTCCGTGGTGGCGCACCGGACAATGCCGTGGCCGGCACCTGCGATGTCACCACCTGGCGATCCACCAAGACCGATCGCTACGCCTACAAGGGTGAAGGGATCTACAGGGTGACCAATGCGCTTTACGCTGCCGGCAAAGGCGCGATCCTCAACGCTGGCGGCGGCGGCAACGATCACAACGGCGGCGGTGGCGGTGGAGGCAATTTCACCGGCGGCGGCCTTGCCGGCCCGGGCTACAATTGCGGCGGCAGCTCCGCTGGCGGGATCGGCGGGATCGGATTGTCTGCGGAGATCAGTGGCAACAGGATCTTCATGGGCGGTGGTGGCGGCGGTGGTGAAGGAAACGATGCCGTGGCGACCACCGGAGGTAATGGTGGAGGCATCATCCTTATTGAAGCGGATACGCTTGAAACCCTTGGCGGATGCGGGGTGCGAAGGATCGCGGCCAATGGCGTTTCAGCGGCCAACGCCGGTAACGATGGTGGTGGCGGTGGCGGGGCCGGCGGCACCATTGTGCTCGATATTCCGTACTGGTCGCTCGCCGATGGTTGCGATCTTACGATCGAGGCCAATGGTGGCAATGGTGGTTCGGTGAACCATGCCACGATCCATGGCGGTGGTGGCGGAGGTGGCCAGGGTTCGATCCGCTTCACCAGATCGAAGCCGGTGCTGAATTCCACGGTACAGACATTGAACGGTACCGGTGGTTGTAACAATAACACCGTGCCTTGCGATAACCGCGCGGGGAATGGGAGCGGCGCGAACAACCTGGGCGTTTACGATAATGATGTGTCCCCACTTCCGATCGAGCTCATCTTCTTCAAGGCCTCGCCGCGGGAAGATGATGTGCTTCTGGTGTGGGCAACGGCTTCTGAAAAAGGCAATTCCGCCTTTGTGATCGAAAGGAGCGCTGATGGCGATGTTTGGGAAGCGATTCAGCAGTTGCCGGGTGCAGGATACAGCCAGCACGTGATCGGTTATGAAGCGCGGGACCGATCGCCATTGAACGGCACTTCATTCTACCGGTTGAAACAACTGGACAGCGATGGCAGCGCACAATGGTCACCCGTGGCCGTGGTGGAGCGTGCCGTGAAGGAAGGCCATCTTCCGTTGGTGCCGAACCCGGCATCTGATGTGGTCACGATCATCCTTGAAAAAGATGCGGATGCCGTACACCTTGTGGATGACCTTGGCAGGCTGGTGTTCTCCATGCGCGATCCGGGTTCGCGCCCACAGGTGAACATCGCGGGCCTGAGGCCTGGGATCTATATGGTGATCGCAGAAACGAATGGCATCCAGCGCCGATCACGCCTGTTGAAGTATTGATCTACAGATCGCTCAGCTTGAAGGTCTCCTTCAGCCTTACGCCTTTTTCGGTATGCTCCACGGTGGCGCATTCCACTTGCGGATCGTGTTCGAAGAAGAGCACGAAGTCATTGTCCGCGGCCACTTTCAGCATATCCCGCTTTTCTGCAAGGGTGAGCAACGGGCGTGTATCATAGGCCATCACCCATGGCAATGGAATTTGGTTGATGCTCGGCAACAGATCGGCCATGAACACCACGGTACGTCCGTTGTACCTGATGTGTGGGATCATCATCGCGTCGGTATGTCCGTTCACCAGGAACACGTCCATATCCGGCATTATCTCGCGCACATACACGTTCTCTTCGTTGCTGCGCCTGCCGATGTTCACGAATTCCAATTGTCCGCTCGCTTCGATCGGCAGTATGTTCTCCTTCAGGAACGATGCCTTTTCGCGATCGTTCGGGTTCGTCGCCCATTCCCAATGGTATTCATTGCTCCAGTAGCGCGCGTTGCGGAAGGTGGGCTCGAAGCCATCGCCGATCGCTTTCCGCTTGATGCTTCCGCCGCAATGATCGAAGTGAAGATGGGTGAGGAGCACGTCGGTGATATCATCGGTGGAGAAGCCGTGTGCCTTCAATGAACGTTGCAGGGTCGCGTCGCCATGCGGCTGGTAATGCCCGAAGAATTTGTCGTTCTGCTTGTCGCCCATGCCATTGTCGATCAGGATCAACCTTCCCTTGTTCTCCACGAGCAGGCAGCGCATCGCCCAGGTACACAGGTTATTTTCATCGGGCGGCTGTCTCTTGCTCCACAGGCTTTTCGGCACCACGCCGAACATGGCTCCGCCATCAAGTTTGAAGAAGCCGGTATCGATCGGGTAAAGTCGCATCTATCGTTCGATGTGTTCGGGACAAATATCGCCACTCGTATCCGCGCCGGGCCGTATCAACATCTTTCCGGTGTAATTCATTGCGTGGAGCTTGGGATCGGTGCGGCCCGATCGGCAACTTCGCAACGTGTAATACCACGAAGCAGATGGGACAACGTGTGCATTTCATCGCGATCGGCGGCAGCGCCATGCACAACCTCGCGATCGCGCTGCAGCAGCAGGGCGCCGAAGTGACCGGCAGCGATGATGAGATCTTCGAACCCAGCCGCAGCCGCCTCGAACGGCTCGGATTGCTTCCGGACAGGCTCGGATGGGATCCGGCGCGGATCGATCGCGGGATCGATGCGGTGATCCTTGGGATGCACGCGCGAAAGGACAATCCCGAATTGGTGCGTGCGCTTGAGTTGAAGATCCCCGTTTACAGCTATCCGGCGTATTTCCAGGAACGCACCAGGAACAAGACGCGCGTTGTGATCGGCGGAAGCCATGGAAAGACCACGATCACCAGCATGATCGTGCATGTGCTGCGGCACGCCGGTGTGGAATTCGATTACCTGGTGGGCGCGCAACTCGAGGGTTTCGACTGCATGGTGCGCTTGAACGCGAACAGCAAGGTGGCGATCATAGAAGGTGATGAATACCTCGCCTCCGCGCTTGATCCGGTCCCGAAATTCCATCTGTATAAACCCGATATCGCATTGATCAGCGGTATCGCGTGGGACCACATCAACGTGTTCAAGACCTTCGAGGATTATGTGGACCAGTTCAGGTTATTCATCGACAAGATCGAACCTGGAGGTAAGCTGATCTATTGCGAAGAGGAAGAAGTGGTGCGTTCGATCGCGACCGATCCAGTAGTGAAGACCGATCGTATTCCATACCGAACACCAAAACACCGGATCCAGAACGGATCGACGATCCTGGAAACAAACTCCGGCGATGTTCCGATCGCAGTGTTCGGCAGGCACAACCTTCAGAATCTCGCTGGCGCGAAGCACGTGTGCAACCTTCTCGGGATCGGCGATCGCGAATTCAACGCTGCGATCGGAACCTTCAGCGGTGCGGCGAAACGTCTGGAGAAACTCATGACATCACCGGGGCGCACGGTGTTCAAGGATTTCGCGCACTCACCGAGCAAGCTGAAGGCCACGGTGCAGGCGGTGCGTGAACAGTTCCCCGACCGGCAATTGATCGCCTGCATGGAGTTGCACACCTTCAGCAGTTTGAGCGAACATTTCCTCGACCAATACGATGGTGCCATGGCCGGTGCCGACAAGGCGATCGTATTCTACGATCCGCATGCCGTGCAGTTGAAGCGGCTTCCGCCGATCCCGCCGGAGCGGATCAAAAAAGCGTTCGGGCGCGATGATGTGCAGGTGTTGAACGATCCGATCGCCGTGATGGGCGCGGTGCGCAACGATCGGGAGCCGGAGAGCGTGCTGCTGATGATGAGCAGCGGCAACTTCGGCGGGCTCGATCTTCAGGCCTTGAGCGAAGCGTTCATCGCGTGATCTTGCGCAGCACTTTGTGGTGGAGCAGGCCGATCAACATGGTGTTCACCGCGCCCACGATCAGCAGAACGAAGAAGGTCATGGAGGCGTAGTTGAACGGCGTGAAGAATTTCTCCATCCGTTCACGGATCAATTCCTCCGGATTGCCTTCGGAAACGCCAAGTTCCACAAGCGCATCGATCCGCATGCGGAAATACTCGGATTCGATGTGGGTGTAATGGACCCACAGATAGATCCCGATCAACAGCGCATAGATCGCGGAGACCTTGAAACCTTCGCGCAGCAGATCGGCGATGCCCGTGAGCGGATCGTTCTGCAACATTCGTTTGCCCTGGAAGAAAACGATCGTTACGATCGCCATGAAATGCACGAACATGAAGTCCGTGCCTTCCGCCGGCCGGCCGGCCTTGAAGAGAAGAAAGCGAAGCGCGATCACAAGGAATGATGTGATCAGCGTGAGTTTCATGCGAGGGTCAGGGTCAAGGTCAGGGTCAGGGTCAAGGTCAGGGTCAGGG